>NZ_JASPJI010000017.1:0-76895 GCF_030232285.1 Corynebacterium sp. MSK047
GGTAGTGCTCGGCGGGTTAACTCCCCGGGAGGTAATCTCTGGTGTTATCCATGATGCAATGACCGCCTGACCCTACCAGGTCATTTTTGTCATAAACGCAGTCAGTAACTCGCATTGGGGTAAGTAGCGAAGGGTGCCCGCCCGCCGACGCACCGGTCGACACGCCAGACGGACACACTTTTGCCAATAAACCCGATTTTGGTTTCTGAAAGTTTTAGTAGAACCGTTTTAAGAGAACCACTGAGTCGGAGGTCCCGCCATCAGCAACAGTGTGAAGACCACGACGAGAACAATCAGGATGACGAATGCCGAGATAAACGGGCGGCGAATAATCATCGCGAGTGCCCACTCGAAAATGCCCTGTGGCTCCTCGGATTCGTCGGTAAAGCGCCAGGGCCGATCCAAGAGGCCTGCCTTCAGTGTGTTTCGTTCAAACGGATAGGTTGCGAATGGAATGATAGAAGAGGCGAGGCCGATGACACCGCGGCCAAAGCTCCACTGCTGGTTGATCCACACCATGATGGTGGTGACTACGTAGCACAGGAACGTAAAACCGTGGATGCCGCCGAAGATGGTGGTGGCGATGTCAGTGACTTTGAACAGGTACTTCAGTGCCAGCCCCAAGAGCAGCAGAGCCCACGTGACCATTTCAGCTGCAGCGAGAACGCCGTAGAGCTTCTTCGGTGAATTCATGGTGTTAAACCTATCAGAACCAACGGTTGGTACCCCGTGTAGCTACGATACAAACAGCTGTTCGAAATGTGGTATTAGTGGAGAGGTGAATTATCGAGCTGGATCTCTGCGGGTGATGGGTATCGACCCTGGCCTTACTCGTTGTGGTCTCTCCATTGCGGAAGGTGCTCAGGGCAGGAAAGTCATTCCCATTGCGGTGGGGGTCGCCCGCACACCAACCACGGCATCGTTGGAAGATCGTCTTCTACGGCTTTCCAATGCCGTGGAGCAGTGGATGGATGAGTACGAGCCGGACGTGGTTGCGATGGAACGGGTATTCGAGCGCGGCAACGTGTCCACCGTAATGCAGACTGCGCACGCGGTTGGTGTCCTTGTCCTCGCTGCGGCGAGACGCGGTTTGGAAGTGCATATGTACACGCCGTCGGAGGTAAAGAAGGCGCTTACCGGCAACGGTCGGGCTGATAAGAAGCAGATGACCATGATGGTGACGAGAATCCTCGGGTTGGAAACTCCGCCAAAACCTGCGGACGCAGCGGATGCGTTGGCCATCGCTATCTGCCACTGTTGGCGTGGTCCGGTTCTGCAACGCCAGCGCGACACCTTGGCTGCGCTTGCTAGGCAACACGAGGAGCGGGAGTTGGAGCTTTCTCGCCGTGAGAATCCCTCGCGGTAGGGGAGCCTGCTAGAGCACACTTGTGAGTTCGGCGTTTATCGCGGTGTCTTTAGGGAAGCCGTAGTGAAAGGAATTGTGAGAAGTGATTGCATCTCTACGCGGTGAGGTTATCGATCTCGGTGCGGACTATTGCGTTATCGAGTGCGGTGGTGTCGGGCATTTGGTCACCATTACGGGCAGGTTAGCTTCTCAGTTGGTGAGGCATGAGCAAACTTTTATGTTGACCACAATGGCGGTTCGTGAAGATGCGATAACGCTTTTTGGTTTCGCCAACTCGCAGGAACGTGAGATGTTTGCGCTCTTGCGCACTGTCTCGACAGTGGGGCCAAAGGTAGCGATGTCTGTTCTTTCGGTACTGTCGCCGGCCGAGATTGCCAATGCGGTTGCCTCAAAGAATGCCAAGGCCCTGCAGGCGGCTAACGGCGTCGGCAAGCGATTGGCGGAGCGCCTGTTGGTTGAGTTGAAGGATAAGGTCGAGGTTTTCGCGGATAGGGCGGTATCCCAGCCGGAGGAAGCTGCAAGCGGAGCAGCGCCTGGCATTGTTTTGAAGGCAGATTTGGATCAGGTCGTTGGTGCTTTGGTCGGGCTTGGGTTCCCGGAAGCTGAGGCGAATGAGGCAGCGGAGACCGTTGTTCGGATTGATCCGACCTTGGATACATCAATGGCGCTGAAGGCGGCGTTAAAGACATTGGGCGAGAAGTAAATCCACGTCGAGGACCTGCAGCTACATTGATGATGAAAATTGGTAGTGCACTAGGATGAGGGGACTATGAGCGATATCGAGCGCACGGAGTTTAACGTGTCGGGCAATCCCTTCAGGGACTCTTTAGGTGGAGCAGCCAACGACCATTTTGGCGGTGGGGGAAATGGTGCACAACGTGATGTCGATGCCCGCGCTCAGGTCGAGGAAGTCGATGCGGAATCGAACCTGCGACCAAAGTCGTTAGGGGAGTTTATCGGCCAACCCAAGGTCCGCGAGCAGCTGGATTTGGTGCTCTCCGGGGCACGGGGACGAAATGTGACTCCGGACCACATTCTGCTGTCGGGACCTCCCGGCCTGGGTAAGACCACCATGGCCATGATTATTGCGCAGGAGATGGGGTCCTCCCTGCGAATGACGTCCGGTCCGGCGCTTATTCGCGCTGGCGATTTGGCAGCAATGCTGTCGAACCTGCTCGAGGGCGATGTACTATTCATTGACGAGATCCACCGCATTGCCAGGCCCGTGGAGGAAATGCTCTACATGGCAATGGAAGATTTCCGTATTGATGTCATCGTGGGAAAGGGGCCTGGAGCTACGTCAATTCCACTCGAGATTCCACCTTTTACGCTGGTAGGCGCAACGACGCGCTCGGGTATGCTGACTGGCCCACTGCGTGACCGTTTCGGTTTTACTGCGCAGATGGAGTTCTACGAGGTCGAGGATCTGACAAAGGTGGTTACCCGTGCCGCTGGGATCCTCGGGGTGGATATCAGCCCTGAGGCTGCAGTGGAGATTGCCTCGCGTTCGCGAGGTACGCCGCGAATTGCCAACCGTCTACTGCGTCGCGTTCGCGATTTCGCAGATGTTCACTCCGGTGGCGTTATTGATCTTGGTGCGGCCAAGGCGGCGTTGATTGTCTTCGATGTCGATGAGCTTGGGCTGGACCGCTTGGACCGCGCAGTGCTGACTGCCCTGGTCAAGGGGCACGGTGGCGGCCCGGTGGGCGTGAATTCCCTGGCGTTGGCAGTCGGTGAGGAGCCCTCGACTGTGGAAGAAGTGTGCGAGCCCTACCTGGTCCGTGCCGGGATGATTGCGCGTACATCGCGCGGACGCGTGGCAACTGCCCGAGCATGGCGGCACTTGGGGTTGCAGCCGCCGGAGGGAACTATCGGAGAATAGCTTTCTCATCGACCCGGCCGGGGCAGTGTGGAATTGCTAGCTGGCAATTCGTTAAACTCGGCAGACATGGATCAAACTATTCTCCTCCTACTTATTTTCTTGTTCCTGGCGCTGCCAATTTGGCAGATTATCAAGCAGAACAAGCAGGTGCGCACCATTCGGGACATGCAGGATAAGTTGGCCCCGGGCGCAGAGGTCATCACCGGTTCCGGTATGCATGGTGTGGTCGTTGATACGACCGAAACGACCGTCGACCTCATCATTGCTGACGGCATCGTGACCCGTTGGGAAAAGGGCGCCATTGCCCGCAACCTCACCACCGGTACCGGAGCTAGCTACGCTCACCGTGACCGACGTGGCCGTGTTTCCGATGCGCCAGATGACCACGTCGGCGACGTCCAAGAAATCACCGGCCACGGTCCGGCTGACAATGCAGCTTCGGACGCCAATGAGCAGGTTGAGAACCCAAATACTTCGAGTACCCCGGATAACCCGGGTACAGACGGTTCCGCTTCCACCGAAAAGCAGTAGCAGTTTTTTGCACGCCCACACTCCGCCGGTTTGCATGCATCCAAGCTGTCGCGTGCGCCGTGAGGCTAGCGGGCGCGTCCCAGGTTTCGCCGTCGGCAAGCGTGGGCAAGATTTTCACTAAATAGGTACAAGTCAAAACCGGCGCACTACGCTAAATCGGTTATTCTCTAGCGGTTGGTGTTTATAGCTTTGCTTAGCGACGCCCGCAATGCCTCTTCCTGGTATCGCGCGATTTCGCGGTGCGGTTATAGACCTGCGTTTCTACCCGAAGCGCTTAAGTACCTAAACGTCACGATTCAGGAGACTTTGCTTTGAACAGCAAATCCAGATCCGGTGCGAATACATTCAAGAGGAACTGGCCGCAGTGGCTGTTGGCACTGTTTGTTGGCTTCCTCATCCTTACGTACGCACTCGTCTTTTTCACCGGCGGCGGATCAGCCAAGCCAAAGTTGGGCATCGACTTGCAGGGTGGTACCCGAGTAACCTTGGTGCCGCAGGGCGAAAAGCCGACGCGCGATCAGCTGGACCAGGCTCGCAAGATTCTGGAGAACCGCGTAAACGGCATGGGCGTCAGCGGCGCTCAAGTTGTCACCGACGGTGACACGCTGGTCATTACCGTGCCGGGTGAAGACTCACAGGAGGCGCGTACGCTCGGCCAGACTTCGCAGCTCTTCTTCCGTCCGGTAGAACAGCCCACCCAGGGCCCTGATGAAGCTGCCTTTGGCGAGGTAGTTAAGAAGACTGCTGAAGATTGGGTGTCAGTCGGTGTCCTCTCGAAGGAGGACGCCACCAAGCGTGTTGATGACCTCTACAAGGACATGAACGAAACGCAGAAGCGTGCAATTGATGCCTTCAAGGAACAGAACCCAGATCAGCCGGTTCCCGAGGAGCTGTCCAAGTCGCTGGGCGAGGCCCCGAAGTTGGACGCAACAGCTCCGGCAAAGCCGGCGAACTCAATTGAAGCGGCCGAGCTGCGTACGAAGGTTCGTGACGTGCTGTTGGCGACTCGCCAGTCCGAAGACCCAACGACACAGTTTGCAGCCGCTGCGCTGATGACCTGCGATAACCGCGATGCAGTTGATCCGCTACAGGGTGCCGATGACCCGGCCAAGCCGCTGGTGACCTGTGCGCCCGAAGGCGGTAAAGCCATCTTCCTGGGCAAGGCTCCGCTGTTGATTGGGCAGGAGGACGAGGCCAAGGGCCAGCGTCTGTCCGGCGACGCTATTGATACCAATGCGCCGATTAACGGTGGTTACGATCAGCAGTCTGGTCAGATTCAAGTCTCCTTTAGCTTCAAGTCCGGGAAGAATGACACCGGCGCTCGCACATGGACCAAGTTGACCAATGACTACCTGCAGCGGCAGGTCGCTATCGTGTTGGACTCGAAGGTCATTTCCGCCCCGGTGATTCAGGAGGCAACCCCAGTTGGTTCTGCCACCCGCATCACGGGCGACTTCTCAATCGACGAGGCACAGGGGCTGGCCAATAACCTGCGTTATGGTGCACTGCCGCTGTCGTTCGCAGGTGAGGACGGCGAGCCGGGCGGCACCACCACGACTATCCCGGCCATGCTTGGTTCGGCTTCCTTGGAAGCCGGTCTGCTTGCCGGCATTATCGGTATCGCCCTGATTGTCGTCTACGCGATTGCTCTCTACCGCGGCCTGGGCGTGATTTCGCTGGTTTCGCTGGCAGCAGCTGGAGCGATGGTCTACGGCGTCCTTGTCCTTCTTGGTCGTTGGATTGGCTACTCGCTCGATCTCGCTGGCATCGCCGGCATCATCATCTCTATCGGCGTAACGGCTGACTCCTTCATCGTCTTCTTCGAACGCATTAAGGACGAAATCCGCGCGGGTAGAACTTTCCGCTCCGCGGTTCCGCACGCTTGGCGACGAGCACGGCGCACCATCCTATCGGGTAACTTTGTGTCCATCATTGCGGCTGTGGTTCTTTACATCCTGGCCGTTGGCGATGTCCGCGGTTTCGCGTTCACACTTGGTCTCTCCACAGCATTCGACATTGTGACGGCTTTCCTCGTGACTGCGCCGTTGGTCATCCTGGCTACTCGTAAGTGGCCAGCTTTGTCCAAGCCGTCGATGAACGGCTTCGGCTCGGTCATGGAGATTGCACAGAGGAATAAGACTGTAGCTGCCGGTAAGAAGGCCGGAGCCTCCGATGCCTCCGCCAGTACGGCTGCCGACACCGGTGCAGCTCACTCCAGCGCGAATGAGGGGAAGTAGGAATCCATGAATACTACTCAGACGAATCCGGCGCTAATCACTGAGCCAGAAAGCGTGAAAGACGACTCCTTCTTCCGCCGCCTCTACACCGGCGAGGGTGGAATCAACATCGTCGGCAAGCGGAAGCGCTGGTACCAGATTGCCGTCGCCATCATCGTTGTTGCTTTCGCAGCGATGCTGATTCGCGGGTTCAGCTTCGGTATCGACTTCGAGGGCGGTACCAAGATGACTATGCCGCCGGCCTCAGTGACAACTGAGCAGGCCGAGGAGGTTTTCACCGAGGCGACCGGCGTGAAGCCGGAGCTGGTGCAAATTATCGGTTCTGGTGAGGGCCGAATCCTGGAGATCACCTCTGAGAAGCTGACTCAGGACCAGATTAATAGTGCTCGTATCGCGTTGAATGATGCATTCAAGCCCGTCGATGTGCAGGGGCAGCAGACCCCGGATGCCATTGGTGACTCGACCGTGTCGGAGTCGTGGGGCTCTTCGATTACCAACCGAATGCTGCTGGCTGCAGTAGTGTTCCTGGGTCTGGTGTTCATCTACATCACCATTCACTTCGAGCGCGACATGGCCATTGCCGCAATTCTCGCCCTGGTTGTGGATGCAATCGTGATTATGGGCATCTACGCGCTCATTGGTCTTGACGTCACCCCGGCAACCATTATCGGCTTGCTGACAGTGCTGTCGTTCTCCCTGTACGACACCGTCGTGGTTTTCGACAAGGTCGACGAGAACACGGCAGGCTATCGTTCATCGACCCGTAGAAGTTACGCCGAGTTGGTGAACCTGGCGGTCAACCAAACCATCATGCGTTCTATCAACACCACGGTGTCGACGCTCCTGCCAATCCTGGCACTGATGGTCATCGCCGTGGGCATGCTAGGGGTCGGAACGCTGAAGGACCTTGCACTCGTTCAGCTCATCGGCATTATTCAAGGTACGTTCTCTTCGATCTTCCTGGCTTCGTCGCTGTTGGTGTCTCTTAAGTCGCGGCAGCGTGAATACCGCAAGCATGAAGAGGCGGTACTGTCTGCCCGCGCAAAGGCATCTGAGGGAGCCGGTTCGGGCACCGATTCCGCCACCACTGATGTTGCGGAGGACTCGGCCTCGAAGGAGCCGTCGGCAAGCGAGATGGAACATTCGACGCCGAAACGAACGGTGACGACTCCGAAGCTTGAGGGCGATGAAGACAAGCCGCTGTCCTGGCGTCCGGGGCAGTAGGAGGTAGCGCCTCCCAGTGGTTCGGGTGAAACTACTTTAAAAGCGCATTGTGCGGGTATCGTTGACAGGTACCCGCACTTTTTCTTTTCGCCGAAAAGGAGCTTAAACCTGTGTCGTATGCACACGCGCGTGAGGCATTAGCCGATCAGATTCGGTTCGTGCCCGATTTTCCAGTTGAGGGCGTACTCTTCGAGGACCTGACGCCGGCGCTTGCCGACGCCACGACGTTCGCCCTGATTGTGGACGAGATTTCCGCCAAGGTGGAAGAGTTCGGGGCTGATGTTATAGGCAGCCTAGATGCGCGTGGATTCCTGCTGGGTTCTGCGGTGGCGTACAAGCTTGGACTGGGAGTGCTCGCTATTCGTAAGAAGGGTAAGCTACCACCGCCTGTGCTGACCGAGACCTATGAACTGGAATATGGTACGGCTGCGCTTGAGATTCCGGCTAGTGGGTTTGAGCTGAAGGGCAAGAAGGCCGTACTTGTCGACGATGTGTTGGCAACTGGTGGCACCCTGTGTGCAGCTCGCGCCCTGCTGGAGACAGCTGGTGTCGAGGTAACCGGGCTGTGCACCGTGCTGGAGGTTGAAGGCCTGGGAGCTCGGGAGAAGCTTGCTGATCTGCCTTTGTACGTGGTTAATAAGGGGTGAATGAGTCATGGCTGAAGGGCCCGCACGCCGTTATGGTGCCCGCCTAGCGCGAAGCCTTACCGGCAACAGAACGAAAATCCGCCCGGTGCTAGATCCCCTTGTCGCGGTGCATCGACAGGTGCATCCGCGCGCAGATTTGGCTGTGCTTCAGCGTGCCTACGATACCGCCGAGCGCCTTCACGACGGCGTGTACCGGAAATCCGGCGAGCCATACATCACTCACCCGCTTGCAGTCGCCACTATTGCCGCCGAGATCGGCATGGATACCACCACGCTGGTGGCAGCGCTACTACATGACACGGTCGAAGATACCGATTACACGCTGGAGGACCTGGAGCGGGACTTCGGCCCAGAAGTCGCACGACTGGTCGACGGCGTGACCAAATTGGATAAGGTCGCGTTGGGCTCCGCCGCCGAGGCAGAGACCGTGCGAAAGATGATTATCGCCATGAGCCAGGACCCGCGCGTGCTGGTTATCAAGGTGGCTGACCGGCTGCATAACATGCGCACAATGCGCTTCCTGCCGCCGGAAAAGCAGGCTAAGAAGGCCCGTGAGACCCTCGAGGTGATTGCACCGCTGGCGCATCGTTTGGGAATGGCCAGCGTGAAGTGGGAGTTGGAAGATCTCTCCTTCGCCATTTTGTACCCGAAGAAGTACGACGAGATTGTGCGTTTGGTCGCAGATCGAGCGCCGCAGCGGGACCGGTACATCCAGGAAGTCTCCGAGATGATTCAGAAGGATCTGAAGGAGTCTCACATTGCTGCTGAGGTACAGGGCAGGCCGAAGCACTACTGGTCGATTTATCAGAAGATGATTGTCCGCGGCCATGAGTTCGACGAGATTTTTGACCTGGTCGGACTTCGAGTTCTGGTGGACACGACCAAGGATTGCTATGCCGCGATGGGTGCCGTCCACTCGCTGTTCAAACCTATGCCGGGGCGATTCAAGGACTATATTTCCGCGCCGCGTTTCGGGGTTTACCAGTCGTTGCACACAACGGTCATCGGTCCAGGTGGCTCCCCGCTAGAAGTGCAGATTCGCACCCATGAGATGCACTACAACGCTGAGTACGGCATTGCCGCACACTGGCGCTACAAGGAAACCAAGGGCTCTCACAAGGGAGATTCCGCCGAAGTCGATCAGATGGCGTGGATGCGTCAGCTGCTGGATTGGCAGCGGGAGGCCGCAGATCCTAACGAGTTCCTGGACTCCCTGCGCTATGACCTCTCAGTCACTGAAATTTTTGCGTTCACACCTAAGGGCGATGTCATCACATTGCCTGCGGACTCCACGCCGGTCGACTTTGCCTACGCGGTCCATACTGAAGTAGGTCACCGATGTATTGGTGCCAAAGTCAACGGCAAGCTAGTGGCGTTGGAATCACCGCTAAAAACTGGCGACCGCGTCGAGATTTTCACGTCCAAGGATGCCGATTCCGGTCCGTCTAAGGACTGGGAGAAGTTTGTTAAAACTCCACGTGCGCGGGCAAAGATCCGTCAGTGGTTTGCCAAAGAGCGCCGCGAGGAGGCACTCGATGCCGGCCGTGACGCGCTGGCTGCAGAGGTACAGCGCGGCGGTCTGCCGATGCACCGCCTGTTCACTCCGGCGTCCATCAAACAGATTGCCTCCGAGCTGCACTATGCGGATGTCGATGCGCTCTATACCGCTATCGGTAAGGGGCAGGTCTCAGCGCAGCATGTGACTCACCGGCTGATGGCGCAGTTCTCGAGCGCGGACGATGCCGAAGAGCAGTTGGTCTCCCGCACGCCAATTTCAAAGATGAACGTGCACAACACTCCGCGCCGCGCTGACAGCACGGGTGTGTTGGTAGAAGGCAGCGCGGATATGGCCGCTAAGCTTGCCAAATGCTGTACGCCTGTGCCGGGCGATGCCATCTTTGGCTTCGTCACCCGCGGCGGTGGGGTCAGTGTGCACCGTACGGACTGCACTAATGCGGAGAAGCTGCACCAGGAGCCGGAGCGCATTATCGAGGTCTCCTGGGCAACAGATTCCTCCGGTGCGGTCTTCATGGTTACGGTGCAAATCGAAGCACTTGACCGTCATGGACTGCTCTCGGAGATTACTCGCGTCTTCTCCGATCAGAAGGTCTCAATCCTGTCGACGTCCTCCCATACCTCCGATGACCGCGTTGCCGTAATGCGTTTTAGCTTCGAGGTTTCGGACACTAAGCAGATGGGCTATATCTTCAACATTCTGCGCGGTGTCGAGGGAGTCTTCGATGTCTACCGCATTACTTCTGGTCAGTAGGCGGTTTAGCAGCCCATCGATATGTGAAAAAGGATGAGGCCGCGTAGGTATTAAAACAGGGCCAAGGTGAAACACCTTGGCCCTGTTTTTGATTAATTTCTGAATCAATCAGTTGAGTCAGCTACTTGACTTCCGCCTTCTCAATACGGACTTCCTTAGCTGGCTTACCGTCAGAGGTACCGCCGCCCTCGATACCGTTCTTCGCAATGTCCGCAACCGTCTTGGTGCCCTCGTCAGTCATGGAGCCAAGCACGGTGTACTGCGGAGGCAGCTGAGAATCTGCCCAGTTGAGGAAGAACTGGCTGCCGTTGGCATCTGGGTCGCTCGGGTTTGCCATGGCGATAGAGCCCTTCGGGTACACCAACGGGGTATTCTGATCCAGACCAGAATCCTTGACCGGCCATTCGCCAGCGAACTTGAAGCCCGGGCCGCCGGTACCGGTACCAGTCGGGTCGCCACACTGCAGAACGTTCAGGCCACCACCGGTAATACGGTGGCACACAGTGTCATTGAAGTAGTCGGACTTGGCCATGTGCTCAATTGCATTGACGCCGCAAGGTGAAATAGCGCGGTCCAGCTCCATCGGAATGTCGCCCTGGTTAGTCTTCAGGGTGATGGTTACAGTGCCAGTGGCGGGAACGTTGTCGGTAGCTGGCTTATCTATGTCCTTCGATGCCTCGCCATCATCCGGGTAGTCACAGGTCACGGTTTCCGGAAGTGGGGAAGAGCGCTTCATTGGAACCTTTTCACCGCTGACAGGAGTAGCTGTCAGAGCTGCAGGTTCGACTGGAGTCGTGGATTCATCAGCGGCCTCATTGTCGTCAGCGCCGCCAGCCGTGGTCAGCAAGTAGATGCCGCCACCGATAAAGAGCAGGATAGCCAAGGTGGTTACGACAACGCCCAGTGGCTTCAGCTTCTCGGCACGTGCACGGCGCTTAAGTTCGCGCTCGAGCGTCCGCATCGCATCTTTGCGCCTTTGCTCATTATTGGCCACTAGTCTTTCTCCGTATCTGTTAGTCATCTATTGCTGGTGACGGAACACCAGCGGACGATTTTGCCCATTGATAGTGACCGCATTTGAAGTAACAGCTCAGTCGGTCACCGTCGCGTACACAATCGACCATTATGCCCGGGATTGCTTCCCATTTGCGAGATGACAGGCCAAGGCGCTAGGGGAAAGGTGCTCCTTCCTGTTTTCGGAAGGAGTAATCAGCCTGCCGGGGGCTGTACGGAATCGATACAATGGAGCGCCATGGAGATATTTGGTTTTGCAGCCGGCCCTTTTCAGACCAACTGCTACGTGGCAACAGGCGCTCCGGAAATGGACGGCCTGTCCACCCCATGCGTCATTGTTGACCCGGGCATGGGGGCGTTCGAGGTAGTACGCGGCGAGGTTGAGAAGCGAGATTGGAAGCCGGAAGCAATTCTGCTGACCCATGGTCATATCGACCATGTCCGCGATGTCGCGGAGGCCGCCGACTTCTGGGATATTCCCGTCTTCATTCACGAAAGCGACAATGTGTTGCTGGCCAATCCGAAGCTCGGCGGTTCTTCTTTCGGACACCTCTTTGACATCGATTCCATGCAGGCTTATACGAAAGCCGATTTCTTCGAGGATGGCGACGAAGTAAAGTGGGCAGGGTTGAATTTCGAAGTCATTCACGCACCGGGTCACTCTCCGGGCTGTGTAATGCTGCGCGCTTCCGATGGGGAAGATGAGATTGTCTTCAGCGGGGACGTCCTCTTTAAGGGGGCTATCGGTCGCGTAGATTTGCCGGGCAGTAGTCCGGAGCACATGCAGCAGTCGTTGAAGGATAAGGTCCTCCCGCTGGCGGATGACCTCATGATTCTTCCGGGCCATGGCTCCGCATCGTCGATAGGCGAGGAACGCGCGACCAACCCGTTCCTGCAAAACCTCACCTAGCCTGGCTGACACCTCGTGAGAGTTGGCAGGTAGAGTTAGCGGGGTGAACTCTAGCCAGAAGCCAAAGAAGTTGAAGCCATTCTCCGCGCCCAAGGGCGTGCCGGATTACGTCCCGCCGGTCTCCCGCGAATTCGAGGCGGTGCGAAACTCATTCCAGCACCGCGCACGACTTGCGGGCTATGAGCACATTGAGCTGCCAATTTTCGAGGACACCGGGCTTTTTGCACGTGGCGTAGGTGAATCGACGGACGTCGTCACCAAGGAGATGTACACGTTCGCCGACCGCGGCGACCGCTCCGTCACCCTGCGCCCGGAGGGTACCGCGGGCGTGATGCGCGCGGTCATTGAGCACAATTTGGACCGCGGTCAGTTGCCGGTCAAGCTTTCCTACGCGGGGCCGTTCTTCCGCTATGAACGCCCGCAGGCAGGCCGTTACCGTCAGTTGCAGCAGGTGGGCGTAGAGGCAATCGGCGTCGATGATCCTGCGCTGGACGCTGAAGTCATCGCGCTTGCCGACGCATGTTTCCGCGGCATCGGCCTGGAAGGATTCCGGCTTGAGCTGACAAGCCTCGGTGACAACACCTGTCGCCCCGAATACCGCGCTAAGCTGCAGGAATTCTTGTTTGACCTGCCTCTGGATGAGGAAACGCGCCACCGTGCAAACATCAACCCGCTGCGCGTTCTCGACGATAAGCGACCGGAAATGCAGGAAATGCTCGCCGACGCGCCGCTGATGCTGGACCACCTTTCCGACAGCGCCCGCAGTCACTTTGAAGCTGTGACTGGACTGTTGGATGACATGAAGGTGCCCTATGTCATCAATCCTCGAATGGTGCGCGGACTGGACTACTACACCAAGACGTGCTTCGAGTTTGTTCACGACGGCCTTGGTGCTCAGTCGGGTATCGGTGGCGGTGGTCGCTACGACGGGCTGATGGCGCAGCTCGGCGGCCAAGAGCTGTCTGGAATTGGCTTTGGTTTGGGTGTGGATCGCGCGCTGCTCGCACTGGAAGCAGAGGGCAAGCAGGCCAGCGATGGTCGACGCGTCGATGTGTATGGTGTTGCGCTCGGTGAAGAAGCCGCTCACGCTATGGCGGTGCAGATCAATAAGCTGCGCCAAGCGGGTATTCGCGCGGATATGTCCTACGGTGGCCGCGGGCTGAAGGGGGCAATGAAGGGTGCCGATCGCGCTGGAGCCCGATTTGCGTTGGTCCTCGGCGAGTCTGAATTGGCCGCGGGCGAGGTTCAGCTGAAGAACCTTGAGTCCCACGAGCAGCACGCAGTCGCCCTAGATGCACTGGTTCCGGAGTTGCAGTCGCGCATCTAGGAAACGCGCATTTGTTGAGTGCGGAGTCTAGCTGTAGACGCCGCGCTCGAGAGTGTCGCACTGAGACATCTTTCCTGACTTGTAGCCGGTCAGGAATGCCTTCGTACGCTGCTCGGCCGAGCCGTGGGTCCAGGAGTCCGGTTGAACACCACCGCCTGAATGCTGCTGGATGGTGTCATCGCCAATGGCCTTCGTAGTTTTGAGGGCATCGGCAACCTGCTCGTCGGAAAGCGGTTCGAGGATTGCGTCCGGACCCTTGTCCGCGTAATGAGCCCAGATACCCGCGTAGCAGTCGGCCTGCAGCTCAATCTTTACAGCGTCGGAATCGGGGCCCGGTTCGTTGTAGTTACTGCGGCCGAGGGTGCCCTCCAACTTCTGGATGTGATGTCCGAATTCGTGGGCCACGACGTATTCCTGAGCGAGCGGTCCGTTGCCTCCGCCCATGCGCTCCAGGGTGCTAAAGAACTCCGTGTCGAAGTAGGCCGTTTGATCAGCGGGGCAGTAGAACGGGCCGGTGGACGAGGACGCTGCGCCGCAGCCCGACTGAGTGGAGCCTTCAAAGAGGACTAGACCTGGGTTCGTGTACTCGATGCCGGCCTGTGCGGGGAGTTGTTCTTCCCAGACTCGGTCGACCGAAATACCGGTGAATTCCATCCGGCAATCGATGCGGCTGTTGGCATCTTCGCCGGTCTTGCAGGGATCCTCGCCAGGGGACTGCTGTGCAGTCTGCGAGGACTGGTTGTTCTGGGCACCTGTCAGCTGTCCCAATTGTCCCGGGTCGCCGCCGAGAAGTAAGTACAGGCCGATGAGGACAAGGCCGCCGATACCGCCACCGCCTACGGCGATAGCGCGGCCACCACCCGAGCGTCGCTCGGCACGAGCCGAGCTCTTTTGGAAGTCATTCCGGAAGGTCATAGGAGTAAGACTATTGCATAAGGTGCGGAAAACGGGCCATTGAATAGCGCTGCGTCATAGTATCCGCATGTAAATCAACGTCAGGATCTACGGAGAACTTTGTCTAAGTGAGTACATGAAGCCCGAGGTAGGCCCACGGCGATGACCGGTAATAAGCAAAATAGCCGGGGTCTTCTTCTCACCTTTCTGGCTTCAAGGTAGACTACACGGACGAAACCGCTATCCACAGCGTTAATCCCTATAGCACCAATTTTGGAAGGACCAATTCGCAGTGCTTCGTACGCATCTTGCCGGAGACCTCCGCGCTGACCTCGCCGGCAGCACAGTAACCCTGACCGGTTGGGTAGGACGCCGCCGTGACCATGGTGGCGTGATCTTCATCGACATGCGTGACCGCTCCGGTTACGCCCAGGTTGTGTTCCGCAACAGCGAAGTTGCTGAGCGTGCACACCACCTGCGCAGCGAATACTGCATTCAGGTCACCGGTGTCGTTGAGAAGCGCCCGGAGGGCTCCGAAAACCCGAACCTGGCATCGGGTGAAATTGAGGTCAATGTTACGGAGCTGACCATCCTCAACGAGTCGGCGGCATTGCCGTTCCAGCTCGAGGATGTTGGAACTTCTGGCACTGTGGGCGAAGAAGCCCGTCTGAAGTACCGCTACCTAGACCTACGCCGTGAAGGCCCGGCCAAGATTATGCGTCTCCGTGCGGCTGTCAACCGCGCAGCCCGTAAGGTGCTGGACAGCCACGACTTCACCGAAATTGAGACCCCGACGTTGACTCGCTCTACGCCGGAAGGTGCTCGTGACTTCGTGGTGCCGGCTCGTTTGAAGCCGGGCACTTTCTACGCACTGCCGCAGTCCCCTCAGTTGTTCAAGCAGCTGCTTATGGTCGCTGGCATGGAGCGCTACTACCAGATCGCCCGCTGCTACCGAGATGAGGACTTCCGCGCTGACCGCCAGCCGGAGTTCACTCAGCTCGACGTTGAGATGAGCTTCGCCGAGCAGGACGATGTCATTGCGCTGGCAGAAGAGATTCTGGTTGCTATCTTCGCCGAGGCCGGTGTCACTGTTCAGACCCCGATTCCACGCATGACCTTCAAGGAGGCCATGGAGAAGTACGGTTCTGACAAGCCGGACCTGCGCTTCGACATTCCGCTGGTGGAGTGCACCGAGTTCTTCAAGGACACCACTTTCCGTGTCTTCCAGAACGATTACGTCGGTGCAGTTGTTATGGACGGTGGCGCATCGCAGCCTCGTCGTCAGCTCGACGCCTGGCAGGATTGGGCCCGCCAGCGCGGCGCAAAGGGCCTGGCCTACATCCTTGTTGGGGAGGACGGCACCCTGGGCGGCCCGGTTGCCAAGAACATTACTGACGCAGAGCGTGAAGGCATCGCGGTGCACGTAGGCGCGAAGCCGGGTGACTGCATCTTCTTCGCTGCAGGTGACGCTAAGAGCTCCCGTGCACTGCTGGGTGCTGCTCGTGGAGAGATTGCCAAGAAGCTCGGCCTTATCAAGGAAGGCGACTGGGCATTCACCTGGGTCGTCGACGCACCGTTGTTCGAGCCGGCTGCCGACGCTACCGCTTCCGGTGACGTTGCGCTGGGCCACTCGCAGTGGACTGCTGTGCACCACGCCTTCACCTCGCCGAAGCCAGAGCACATGGATACCTTCGACAAGGATCCGGGCAACGCACTGGCTTACGCCTACGACATCGTCTGCAACGGTAACGAAATTGGTGGCGGCTCCATTCGTATTCACCGCCCAGATGTCCAGAAGCGCGTCTTCGACGTTATGGGCATCGGCGAGGAAGAGGCACAGGAGCAGTTCGGCTTCCTGCTGGATGCCTTCCAGTACGGCGCTCCGCCGCACGGTGGTATCGCATTCGGTTGGGACCGTATCGTTTCCCTGCTGGCCGGCGTTGACTCCATTCGCGAAGTTATCGCCTTCCCGAAGTCCGGTGGCGGCGTTGATCCGTTGACTGACGCCCCGACTCCGATTACCGCTCAGCAGCGCAAGGAGACCGGTATCGACTTCAAGCCGAAGCCAAAGCAGAAGGCAGACGGCGCTAAGGCAGCAGTCGCCGCAGGCGACAGCAAGTAAACAAAGAAATCACATTGCGAGGAATGTGATCTGCCACTCCAGCGTGAACAGCGCGAGTTGCACCAATTCCTCCTAACCAAGGCGGTACTGGCCACAACGCAACAACCGTATCGCCTGACTGAAACTGGCTCATTGAAAGGGCATTCAATGGAGTACTCGGACGACGCTGCAGCAGAAGTTGACAGCGTAGTTAAAGACGCAGCGACACTGCTTTCCGCACGATTCGGCGGCACTCCAGTGTTGTCGGATCCAGAAGTACTTACAGGCCAGTCAAACGCTCTTGTTGTCCGCGTACGGGTCGCCACAAATCCCTTTATGCAGGAACGCACGGTCGTCGTAAAGCAAATTCCTACGACGACTGAAGGCGTCGATCCCGCCGTTTTACGGGAAGTCGTGGCGTACCAGTTCATCAATACGCTGCCTGACGACGTCCGCCCGGGGCCTCAGCTCCTTGCTTACGATGTTTCAAAGCAGCTATTGGTTCTCAGCGACGTCGGTGTCGTGGACACTCTTGCGGACGTACTCTTTCGTGGCGATGAAGAGCGACGATTGCGCGCATTCCGCAGCCTCGGTGCTTCGCTGGGCCGGATGCATATTCACACGCATACTCGCGAAGAGGGGTTTGAGACCCTGCGTCGTCGTATGTGGGTGAAGAACAAGGTCGATCGTGAGGCTCTCGAGGCGCGTGACCACGGCATTGTGTCGGGGATTCGCTTTGGCATGCGAGCTATCGAGGGGTCCGGCATTCCCGTTCCCGACGCTGTGCGCTCTTTCGGTGAGGATGCTGCTCGTCGAATTGAGAAGGGCACGCATAGGGCGTTCACTCCGTTTGACCTCGCCCCGGACAACATTCTGCTGGCGGACAAGGTCCAGTTCCTCGACTATGAGTGGGCTGGTTACCGCGATGTCATCTTCGACGTGGCCAGCGTCGTCGCAGGCTTCCCGCTGCACGTTTTCGTGGAGCGTCCATCGGAGGCAGAGGTCGACGTGTTTGTCCGTGCCTGGATGGAAGAGATTCGTGACCATTGGTATCGCGGCACGAGCGACCGCCGTTTGATGGCGTTCATCGCTGCGGCGTTGCTCGGTTGGTTTTTCATCTCCGCAACGGTTTCCTTCTTCGGTTCTCCAAAACAAGCGCTGTGGGTGGGGCATGAAGGACGCACGGACCTGAAGCCGGAAGTTGGCGGCTCAGCACTGGAGCGGCGCGACATGGCTAACACGGCTCGCGCGATTGCACAGTTCGCCCATAAGTGTGAGGACGATCGTGCCGACGAGCTGGAACAGTTCGCGCATGCAGTCATCGATTTCTTAGAGCAAGAGGAAGGCTAGGGCACACGTGGCGGATCCGAATAAGCTGCCGTCAGGCGGTGCAAACGGCTCCGCCGATGACGCTCCAGGGCTTTTCGACGAGCCTTCGGTCGCCGGACCTACAGCGGCCAAGAGCCAAGGTCGGAGTGCGGGGCCAGCAAGCACTGGCCTGAACTCCGATGCGAGCGCCTATTTTCACCCAGGTGCACACGCGCCGTTGGCGGTTCGGATGCGACCGCGAAACCTCGATGAAGTCGTTGGTCAAGACCACCTGTTAGCCCCCGGAGCACCGTTGCGCCGTCTGGTCGAAGGTGGCGGCGACACCTCCGTTATTTTGTTTGGCCCTCCCGGAACTGGCAAGACCACTCTCGCCAGTTTGATTTCCGCGGCGACTGGACGACACTTTGAAGCGCTTTCCGCGCTTAATGCCGGGGTAAAGGAAGTGCGTGCGGTTATCGACACTGCTCGTCGCACGCTCGTTAACCAGGGCATTCAAACGGTGCTCTTCATCGACGAGGTGCACCGTTTTTCCAAGACCCAGCAGGATGCCCTGTTGGGTGCCGTGGAAAACCGGATTGTCCTTCTCGTCGCGGCAACGACGGAAAACCCATCCTTCTCAGTGGTGTCCCCGCTGCTCAGTCGGTCACTGCTGTTGCAGTTGCAGCCACTGGACGACGAAGCCGTCGGCACGCTCATTGATCGAGCACTTACCGATGAGCGCGGCCTGAATGGTCGCGTCAGTATGACAGACGATGCACGTAAACAACTCATTGCGCTGGCAGCTGGAGATGCCCGTCGTTCCCTCACGTACCTCGAGGCAGCCGCAGAAGCCGTAGCCGATGGTGAGCAGATTACCGCTGAGTCGCTTGCCAATTCGATCAACAGGGCTGTGGTTCGCTATGACCGCGACGGCGACCAGCATTACGACGTCACCAGCGCGTTTATTAAGTCCGTCCGCGGATCTGATGTCGATGCTGCCCTGCATTACCTGGCGCGGATGATTGAGGGTGGGGAAGACCCTCGGTTTATTGCCCGCCGAATCGTTATTCTGGCCAGCGAAGACATCGGTATGGCCGACCCGACAGCTCTGCAAACCGCCGTCGCCGCGGCGCAGGCAGTTGCCTTGATAGGGATGCCGGAAGCCCGGCTGACGCTGGCGCAGGCCACGATTCACTTGGCAACAGCACCGAAGTCGAATTCGGTCATAAGCGCAATCGACGGGGCATTGAAGGATGTTCGTTCCGGGAAGACCGGACCGGTGCCACCACATTTGCGCGACGGACATTACAGCGGGGCTAAGGACCTTGGTCACGCGGTGGACTATATCTACCCGCACAATGACCCCATGGGTGTCGTCGCCCAACAGTATCCACCAGATCAGTTGGTGGGCACTGATTATTTCGTCCCATCCAATCACGGTCGTGAAAACGGCATGGCTGAATACCTCGGACGCATTCGCCGAATTATCCGGGGGAGCCGCCGGAAATCGAAGTAGGCGAGATCGGTCGGAATCTACGGGGTGCCGGTGGGGTGGTTTTAAAGTTGCTCGAACCGAGCGGGTAGACTGCTAGTTTTGTATTAAACATCTCGGACGCTCGACGTGAAACGAGGAAGTAGAACACCGTGCAGACTCATGAAATTCGAAATCGCTTCATCCAGCATTTCGTAAAGGCGGGACACACCGAGGTCCCCAGTGCCTCCCTGGTTTTGGATGACCCGAACCTGCTGTTCGTTAATGCCGGCATGGTGCCGTTCAAGCCCTACTTCCTCGGCAATGAGACTCCGGACTTCTCCACCGCGACCTCAATTCAGAAGTGCGTGCGCACACTGGACATTGAAGAGGTGGGTATCACCACCCGCCACAACACCTTCTTCCAGATGGCGGGTAACTTCTCCTTCGGAAATTACTTCAAGGAAGGTGCCATCACTCATGCATGGAGCCTTCTGACTGGTGCTGTTAAGGACGGCGGCTTTGGCATCCCGGCTGAGAAGCTGTGGGTGACGGTTTTCCTCGATGACGATGAGGCCCATGACATCTGGCACGAGAAGGTTGGTGTGCCGGAAGAGCGCATTCAGCGCCGAGGCATGGCGGACAACTACTGGTCCATGGGTGTGCCTGGCCCGTGTGGCCCGTGTTCAGAGATTTTCTACGACCGCGGCCCGGAGTACGGTGCTGACGGTGGCCCAGAGGCGGACGAGGATCGCTACATCGAGATTTGGAACCTCGTCTTCATGGAAAACGAGCGTGGCGAAGGAACAGGCAAGGACTCTTTCGAGATTCTTGGCCCGCTGCCGAAGAAGAACATCGATACCGGTATGGGCATCGAGCGCGTTGCTTTTCTGCTGCAGGGTGTCGACAACGTCTATGAAACCGATCTGCTGCGTCCGGTTATCGACGAAGCTGAGCGGCTCACCGGTTCGAAGTACAGCTCCAACCACCAGGACAACATCCGTTTCCGCGTCATCGCCGACCACAGCCGCACCGGCTTGATGCTGATGCTCGACGGTGTCACCCCCTCGAACTCCGATCGTGGCTATATCCTGCGTCGCCTGCTGCGCCGCATCATCCGCTCTGCGCGTCTGCTCGGCGCTAACGGTCCAGTGCTGGAGAAGCTGATTGGTATTGCGGCCGAGACCATGACCCCGTCGTACCCAGAGATCGCGGAGAACTGGAACCGTATTCGCCGCGTCGCCGTCGCCGAGGAAAAGACCTTCACCAAGACTCTGTCCGCCGGTGAGGAGCTGTTCGAACGTGCTGCCACCAAGGCCAAGGCAGAGGGTAAAACCGTTCTATCCGGTCACGACGCCTTCACCCTGCATGACACCCACGGCTTCCCAATCGACCTGACCATCGAGATGGCCGAAGAGGCCGGCCTGACCATCGACCGCGAGGAATTCGATCGCGAGATGGCTGAGCAGCGTGCGCGCGCAAAGGCCGACAGCCAGGCAAAGAAGCAGTCTCACACCGACCTGCATGTCTACCGCGAGTTCATCGATGAACACCCGACGTCCTTCACTGGTTACGATCGGCTTGCCGACGAATCCACGATTCTTGGCATCATTGCCGATGGCCAGAAGCAGTCGTTTGCCGCAGAGGGCGATGAGATTGAGGTTATCCTCGATCGCACTCCGCTCTACGCCGAGGCCGGCGGTCAGCTGGCTGACCGTGGTCGTATCGTGACTGATTCCGGCGCTGTGGTCCACATCAACGATGTTCAAAAGGTGGGCAAGAAGCTGTGGCTGCACAAAGGCATTGTCACCGCTGGTGAATTCACTCCGGGTGTCTCCGCTGAAGCTTTGGTCGACGAGCAGTGGCGTCACGGTGCTCGTCAGGCGCACACTGCAACTCACTTGATTCACGGTGCTCTGCGTCAGGTACTGGGGGATACTGCAACTCAGGCTGGTTCCATGAATAAGCCGGGCTACCTCCGTTTCGACTTCAAGTACGGTGAGCAGCTCACACCGGAACAGCTCCGTGAGATTGAGCAGATCACCAATGAGGCTGTCGACAACGACTGGGCTGTCAATACTGCCGAGATGCCTTTGGAAGAGGCCAAGGCAGCTGGTGCCATGGCATTGTTCAACGAGAACTACGGCGACATCGTCCGCGTTGTCGAGGTCGGTGGCCCGTTCTCAATTGAGCTGTGTGGCGGTACCCACGTTTCGCATTCTTCGCAGATTGGTCCGGTAGCTGTGCTGGGCGAGTCCTCGGTCGGATCGGGCGTGCGCCGTATTGAGGCTTACTCGGGTATGGATTCCTTCCGCTACCTGTCCACCGAGCGTCTCCTGGCTGAACGACTGGCCACTGAATTCAAGGCTCCTTCTGCTGAGTTGCCAGACCGCATTGCAGCACTGGCTGAAAAGCTCAAGGCTGCAGAGAAGCAGCTCGCTGATTTCAAGGCCGGACAGCTGCTGGCCAATGCCGCGTCTCACCTGGAGTCCGCTCGCACCATCGGCGATGTCACCTACCTCGGCCTTAAGCTTCCCGACGGTACGGAGATGAAGGACATCCGTTCGCTGGCTAATGACTTGGCGAAGCGCCTTGCGGATCGCCCAAGCGTCATTGCGTTGATTTCCGACGCTGGCGGCAAGGTTCCGTTTGTGGCCTCGGTTTCGGATGAAGCCGTCAATCGCGGTATTAAGGCCGGCGATTTGGTGAAGCTGATGGGCGCTGAGGTCGGCGGCAAGGGCGGCGGTAAACCGGCAATGGCACAGGGCTCCGGCTCTGATGCTTCCGGAATCGACGCAGCATTGGCCGCGGTTGAGGCCGAACTGTCCAAGTAGCCAATTAACGGCTGTGCTATCGGAAGAGCAGTAAACAATGGCTAAGCCCCGTATTGATACCCCCGGTCAGGATGATCCCGGTCGGGGTCGACGGCTCGGAATCGACGTCGGCGATGTCCGCGTTGGCGTCGCGGTCTCTGACCCCGACTGTATCCTGGCGACCCCGGTTGAAACAGTCACTCGAGCAACCGGGCGAAAAGATCCTGACGGGCCGGATATTGACCGGCTCGTGGAACTTGCCACTGAACTTGAGGTCGTCGAGATTGTTGTCGGCATGCCCCTTATGCTCGACGGCTCGTTCGGGACTTCTGCGCGGAAAGCTACTGACGTTGGATTCCGGCTGCAGCGCCGACTCGGTGATCGAGTCGTAGTGCATTACGCCGACGAGCGGATGACGACGGTAATGGCCCAATCACGACTGCACGCAGCAGGTATTGATGTTAAGTCCGGTCGGAAGATTATTGACCAGGCTGCGGCAGTAGAAATTCTGCAGTCCTGGTTGGACAGACGGGCAAAAGCTTTGGACGAAAATACCGAGTAGGGGCACACAAAAGTTACCGAAAGGTGACAATTCACCCACCTTTGCGCAATTATTAAGTGTGTAATACCTAAGCACGTTTGTCGCGTGCATAGGATTTGAAAAGTTGAAGTGGCGATTCACACCTACAATGCAACCTAGTGCTACGACTTCGTCGTAAAGCTATGTCGCACCAGTCGTTATCAGTCGCGTGTCGTACCCGAATGGGAAGACTCCTTGCTGATACCGATGGGAGAGTGAGCTGCATTCGAGGAGATTATTGATGAGTAAAGACGCGCAGACTGCGCGCCGCACTGATAGCGGCGGTGCCGACCGGGACCGCGCTGGTGCTCGCAGCGGTGGGGCAAAGCCTCGAGTTCGTCACCGCCAAACGGCAGTGGCAATCAATGTGACTTCTGTCCTGTTATGCGTGTTGGTCCTCGGAGTGATTGGCCTCGTCTGGAATCGTGGCGGCATTGTTGACGATTACGATGGCAAAGCTGAGGGTCCATTGACGATTGTTGAGGTCAGTGAAGGCACGTCACTTACTGATTTGTCCAACCAGTTGGTGGAAAGCGGCGTCGTCAAGTCTTCCCGTGCGTTCATCCAGGCCGCGAATGAGAACTCTCATGCAAGTGAATTGCAGCCTGGTTTCTACCGACTCCATCAGCGGATGAAGGCCGACGAGACCGTCGAGGCTCTTCTGGATGTCGAAAATCAGGTCGGTACCGTTGACATTCCGACTGGCGCCCGTTTCGCCGATACCCGCATTGTGTCCTCATCGGATGTACGTAAGGGAATTTTCTCGCTTCTTTCTGAGGCCACTTGTGTTGAGGACAATGACTGCGTATCCAAGGCCGATCTCGAACGTGCTGCTGGCGAGGCCGATTTGGCCGCGCTGGGTGTTCCAGAATGGGCACGGGACGCGGTAGCTGCGCGTGGCAACGACCCTCGTCGTCTTGAGGGACTCATTACGCCGGGTATTCATCACCTTGACCCGCAGCAGACGCCCGAACAGATGCTGGCAAAATTGGTCAAGGAATCGGTGAAGAATTATGAGGACACGGGTCTCATGGCTTCAGCGGACATGGTTGGTCTTACTCCATACGAGCTTCTTACCGCAGCTTCTTTGATCCAGATGGAGGCGCCAGATGGCGACTTCGATAAGGTCGCTCGCGTTATTCTCAACCGTCTCGACGAACCGATGCAGCTGCAGTTCGACTCGACAGTCAACTACGACCTGCCAGATCAGGAAATCGCAACCACGGATGAGGACCGCGCGCGAAAGACCGCGTGGAACACCTACGCCAAGGAGGGGCTGCCGGAAACCCCCATTGCTTCGCCCTCCATCGAGGCGATTCGTGCCATGGAAAATCCGGCTGACGGCACCTGGCTGTACTTTGTCACGGTGGACAAGGAAGGAAATACTGTCTTTAGCACGACCTTCGAAGAGCACGAGGCCGCTATCGACGAGTCACGCAACAATGGCGTGCTGGATTCCAACCGCTAAGAGGTAGAACTCCTATGCCTATAACTCATCGCGCAGCCGTCCTGGGAGATCCGATTGATCACTCGTACTCGCCGGCTATTCACAACGCCGGTTACCGCGCTGCGGGAATGAATGACTGGTACTATGACCGCATCCGATGCAACGCCGAAGAACTTGCCGACGTCGTTGGTGGCGCAGACCCCAGTTTCCAGGGGTTTTCCGTCACGATGCCCGGCAAGTTTGCCGCGCTGGACTTCGCCGATGAAGTCAGTGAGCGCGCGCGGCTCATTGGTTCAGCGAACACCCTGGTCCGTCGTGATTCGGGCTGGTTTGCCGACAACACCGATGGCGACGGCGTACTGGGAGCACTGCGCGAGATAGACTGCACGACCGCACCACGTGGCCGCGCCGTTGTTGTTGGTGCCGGTGGCACAGCACGGCCGGCACTTTGGGCGCTGTCGCAGCTGGGGGTCAATCATGTGACCGTGGTAGCGCGCTCCGAGCGCGCATATGACATTGAACCATTAGCTGCCGCGCTGGGGATGGAATTTGTTTGGGTGACTTTTGATGTTCCAAACCTGGCAGATATTGCTGGTAATGCCGACGTGCTGGTCTCTACGGTGCCGTCAGCCGCAATTGAGTTGGTTGCTGGCTACCTCGCTCGAGCACCGAAGATTCTCGACGTCATTTACAATCCCTGGCCAACCCCACTTGTGAAAGCAGCGGAACGCGGAGGGACACAGGCGGTCGGTGGATTGTCCATGTTGCTACATCAAGCGGTGGGACAGTTTGAGCAGTTTACTGGACGCACTCCCGATGTCGAGGCGATGCGTGCAGCGCTGCCGAACTAGCTCACAACCGTTACAATCCCAAAGTTATGGGGTGGGGAATAACTGAGATAGGGCTGTCTCCGATTGGACAGCACAGGATTGACCCGGTCTACCTTGACCAGGTTTTCTATTTCCTAGTCGTGATGCTTGTACTCGGCTGGGGCGGTATTGGCTGCTGGTTGGATGTGACTCGGCGAAGACTACCGAACTGGTGGTTAGTGCTAGGGGCAGTGGGTCTGATAGCAACCACTGGAATGGTGCTCCAGCAAAAGAGCACCTTGGCTGACAATCTCGCCAGTGCAGTCGCAGCCATAGGAACAGGAATAGGCCTCTGGTTTGGCCTCTATGTAGCAGTCTTCATCTTCAACCCACGCTCTATGGGGGCTGGAGATGTGAAGCTCGCAGCAATTCTCGGGGGCGGTGTCGGTCTGGTATCGGGCGAGCCAGTGGCGACAGCAATTTGGATTGCAGTGGCAATTCTGTTGGCTGCCGGACTCACTCTCCTCATGGCAGGAGTCACCGCGGGAAAGCGGGGCTGGGGTGACCGTCGTAAAGCAAAAACAGCGCCTGTACCGGCGAGCGTGCCTCATGGGCCTGCGATGCTTGCAGCAACCGCCATTGTGTGGGGGATAAGCGGAGGGTACCTACAAGTCCCCTGAAGCGGTAGACCAGGGGCGATGAATTGGGGCATATTTGAAACTTGTATGCCCCCAAATGCACAAGAAGTACGGCAAACGTGACATTATGATACCTATGCTTCGTTGGACTACCGCGGGTGAATCTCACGGCAAAGCGCTTATCGCTCTCGTAGAAGGCGCGCCAGCCGGACTTCCCCTGACTACAGATGACGTATCACGCCACCTCGCACGCCGCCGCCTCGGCTATGGTCGCGGGGCGCGAATGAAGTTTGAGGCTGATGAGGTCACCCTGCTGACTGGCATTCGACATGGTGAGACGCTGGGATCGCCGATTGGCATTATGGTCGGCAACTCCGAATGGCCCAAGTGGACTGAGGTCATGAGCCCGGATCCAGTTGACCCAGTTGTTTTGGATACAGCTCGTGGCGCCACCTTAACCCGCCCGCGCCCGGGGCATGCCGATTTCAACGGCATGCTGAAGTACAACCACACCGATGCTCGAAACATCCTGGAGCGTTCATCGGCTCGTGAGACCGCAGCACGTGTGGCGGCATCAGTTGTGGCACGCTCAATTCTGCGTGAGACTCTCGGTGTGGAAGTTGTCAGCCACGTTATTTCCATCGGTCGTTCGGAGCCCTACGAGGGGCCACTGCCGACCTTCGCTGATCAGGACAAGATTGACGAGTCGCCAGTGCGTGCATTCTCCGCAGCTGCGGAGGAGTCGATGATTGACGAAATCAAGGCCGCCAAGAAGCAGGGCGACACCCTCGGTGGCATCGTCGAGGTCGTTGTCCACGGTCTGCCGGTGGGTCTGGGATCGCACATTTCCGGTGATGCCCGTCTGGATTCGCAGCTTGCGGCTGCCTTGATGGGAATTCAGTCCGTCAAGGGCGTGGAGATCGGCGACGGTTTTGAGGAAGCCCGTCGCCGTGGCACCGAGGCTCACGATGAAATGGTGCGCACCGACGACGGCGTGAATCGGGAAACTAACCGCGCCGGTGGCCTGGAGGGTGGCATGACTAATGCTCAACCTCTCGTTGTGCGTGCTGCGATGAAACCAATTTCGACCGTTCCGCGTGCGCTGAAGACCGTCGATATGGCCAGCGGCGATGCAGCTACCGCAATCCACCAGCGCTCTGATGTCTGCGCGGTCCCGGCCGGCGGTGTTGTCGCAGAGGCAATGGTCGCGCTGGTACTGGCGCGTGCAGTGATGGAAAAGTTCGGCGGCGATAGCCTGGAGGAAACCAAGCGTAACGTTGAGGGCTACTTGGAGCAGACTCGACGTCGCCTTGATTGGAAATAGCGCCACAGTCGCGCACACGAAGAAGGGTAAAACGAGGGGAATGTCCGTTCCTACTATTGTCCTTGTCGGACCGCCCGGATCGGGAAAGTCCACCATCGGTCGTCGACTGTCTCGTGCATTGAGCACAAGACTCACCGATACCGATGAGATGATTGAACAGCGCATGGGCAAGACTTGTGGGGAAGTCTTTTCCGAGCTGGGAGAGCCGGAATTCCGCCGTATCGAGGAACAAATCGTGGCGGAGGCTCTGACCCACGACGGAATCGTCTCACTTGGCGGTGGTGCCGTGATTTCGCAGGCGACCCGTGACCTGCTGGCAGACCATAACGTCGTCTACCTCGAGATCAGCATTGCAGAGGGGGTCCGTCGTACAGCGGGTAACAATTCGCGCCCGGTGCTCCAGGCGGATGACCCTGAGGCTCATTACCGCGCGCTCTATGAGGCTCGCCGAGCTTTTTACGAAGATGCAGCCACTTTCAAGGTGCGTTCCGACGAACGTTCCCCGCAGCGCGTTGTGGCCGAGATCCTCAGCTACCTCGATGAAACCTGCGACGAGGCTTAACTGGCGACTCTTAAAAGGGGGCAGCTAATCACTGCCGTATAACCAGCAACTCCATACATTTCTTACGCTAACGACTAGGGACTGACAATGAACTCAACCCGCACAATCCGTGTTGAAGGCCCATCCCCGTACACGGTGACCATGGGGCATGGACTCACCGAGCAGATTGCGGAGGCCGCTACGTTTGCCTCCCAGGTTGCGGTGATTCACCAGGAGAGCGTTCAAGAGCTGAGCTTCGGCGTCATCAAGGCTCTGGCGGACAAAGGAGTCGACGCCTTTAGCATCCAGGTTCCGGATGCGGAGGAGGGCAAGACGCTCGCAGTTGCTGAAACAGTTTGGGACACTTTTGGTGAACGCGGTCTGGGCCGGCGTGACGCGGTAATCGCGATTGGCGGCGGTGCAGCTACAGACTTCGGTGGATTCGTCGCCGCCGCGTGGATGCGTGGAGTGAAGGTTATCCAGGTCCCGACGACGCTGCTCGGCATGGTCGACGCAGCTGTCGGCGGTAAGACCGGTATCAACACTGCAGCCGGCAAGAACCTGGTCGGCGCTTTCCACGAGCCTGCCGCGGTGTTCTGTGACCTTGATGTCCTGCGCACCTTGCCGAAGGCCGAGCTAATCGCGGGCTCGGCAGAGATTATCAAGGCTGGATTTATCGCGGACACGAAGATTCTCGATCTTTACGAGGCAAACCCGCAGGCCTGCCTCGATGTTGACGGTGACCTGCCAGAACTGGTCGAGCGCGCGATTGCTGTCAAGGCACGCGTTGTCGCTGAGGATCTGAAGGAATCTGGCCTCCGTGAGATCCTGAACTATGGCCACACTTTCGGTCATGCCGTTGAGCACTTTGAAAACTACCGCTGGCGCCATGGCCATGCCGTAGCTGTAGGCATGGTTTATGTTGCCGAGCTGGCCAAGATCACCGGACATATTGATCAGGAACTCGTAGACCGCCACCGTCGCATCCTAGAGTCCATTGGTCTGCCAACGACCTACCAGACAGGTCGTTTTACCGAGCTCTACGATGCGATGACCAGGGATAAGAAGAACCGCGACGGTGCGATCCGATTCGTTATTCTAGAAAACCCCGGTGAAACAGCCCGTCTTGAAGGCCCGGGCATGGATGACCTCGAGCGTGCGTACGAACTGCTCTGCAACAATGGGCAGGCCGCATCGGAGGAGTCAACCCGCTCATGACCTCTCTTCGCGCAGCAACGGATGCCACAGCGGCGATTCCGACCGTGCTTGTTCTGAACGGCCCGAACCTCGACCGACTGGGCAAGCGTCAGCCAGAAATTTACGGAGCCACTACTTTAGCCGATGTCGAATCTGAACTTCGCACCCTGGCCAAAGAGCTTGGCGTCGTAGTGGATTGCCGCCAATCCAACTATGAAGGTCAACTCATCGAGTGGGTTCATGAAGCTGCCGACTACGGTTGGCCAGTCATTATCAATCCAGGAGGGTTGACACACACCTCCGTCGCCCTGCGTGACGCGCTTGCCGAAGTTGCCGACGGTGCGGGCTTCCACGAGGTCCATATTTCAAACATTCACGCCCGGGAGGAGTTTCGGCACCACTCGTACCTGTCAGCGCTTGCCGCGGGCGTTATCGTCGGGTGCGGAACTGATGGCTATTCCATGGCACTGAGAAGGGTGAGTACGACACTATGACAGATATCTCCACGAACTACGCCGCCCGCCGAGCTGCTCTTATCGACGCATTGTCCGACAACGACTGCGACGGTTTCCTCACAGTCGACCCGACGCATGTTGGCTGGCTTACGGGATTCCACGGCTCGAATGCTGGTTTGATTGTTGCGGCCAGTGGGGAAGCGCTGCTTTCCACCGACGGCCGCTATACGGTTCAGGCTGGCAAACAGGCACCGGACGTGGAGTTACTCACCGCTCGCAACACCGGCGTGGCACTCGTCGGTCAATGCCGAAAGCTGGATATCTCGCGTCTTGGTGTTGAATCTGAGTTCCTCACTATGGCCGCTTACCAAGAGCTAGAGGATGCCCGGCCACAGGCACTCGAGCTGGTATCGACTACGGGCGTCGTCTCTAAACTGCGGGAGGTCAAGTCCGATACGGAACTCGTCGCTCTGCGCCACGTCGCCGACATCGCGGTCCGCGCATTCGAGGACTTGCTTCACGACGGCATCGTGGTCGCCGGCCGCACGGAGCGCGAAGTCGCCGCAGAGTTGGAGTACCGCATGCGCATGCATGGCGCCGATCGGCCAAGCTTCGACACGATTGTCGCGAGCGGCCCGAATTCCGCCAAGCCACACCACGGAGCGGAAGATCGCGTAATCGAGGCAGGTGACCTGGTCACTATTGACTTTGGCGCCTTTGCCGGGGGCTACAACTCAGATATGACACGTACCCTCTTTGCCGGTGAGGCGGGAACGTCGTCAAGCGAAAACGATCCGAACAATACGTCGTCAGATTTGGACGGCGCGATTGTTGCCGGGGTGGAGTTCGCAGACGAGAAGGCCCGAGAGATTTACAATGTCGTGCTGGAAGCCCAGCTGGCTGGCGTAAAAGCGGCCGTGCCAGGGGCTGATGTTGTGACTGTTGACGCAGCATGCCGGAACATTATTGAAAAGGCTGGTTATGGGGAGCACTTCGTTCATTCCACCGGCCACGGAATCGGTATTGAGGTGCATGAGGCTCCATTTGCTGCTCGCACTGGCAAGGGGAAGTTGGCAGCTGGCATGACGTTGACCATCGAGCCTGGTATCTATGTGCCGGGGTTCGGCGGTGTGCGCATCGAAGATACGTTGATTATCACGGACAACGAGCCGGAAATTATTACGCAGCTGCCGAAACCGCGAGCCTAACATCACGGCGTTTTATTTTTCTCTCGATGAGATACGGAGTATCGTGGTTTCGTCAGAGAGCTTTTTAACAATTTCAGGAGAGTTTAGTTGGCTACCACCGCAGATTTTAAAAACGGTCTAGTTATCAAGCACGACAATAAGCTTCAGCAGATCGTGGAGTTCCAGCACGTCAAGCCAGGTAAGGGTCCGGCATTCGTCCGCACCAAGCTGAAGGACGTTCTGACCGGCAAGGTTGTTGACAAGACTTTCAACGCTGGCGTCAAGATTGAGACTGCTACCGTCGACCGCCGCGACATGACGTACCTGTACCACGACGGTGAAGGATACGTCTTCATGGATGACAAGACCTACGACCAGATTTCCATCCTGGACGCTCAGATGCCGGAGGGTGCTAAGTTCCTGCTTCCGGAAACCACCTGCCAGGTGTCCTTCCATGAGGGCAACGTTCTTTTCGCTGAAATGCCTGTTTCGGTTGAACTGAAGGTTGAGCAGACCGACCCGGGTCTGCAGGGCGACCGCTCCACCGGTGGCACCAAGCCGGCAACTTTGGAGACTGGCGCTGAGATTCAGGTGCCGCTGTTCATCGAAACCGGCGACGTACTGAAGGTCGACACCCGTGACGGCTCCTACCTGTCCCGCGTCAACCACTAATTCCCTCATCTAGTTCACCCTTTTGTTGAGAGCGATACATACACATCCATGACTGAAAAGGATCACAAGTCCGTCGAGACCCCGGATGCGCAGGAGTCCGCGAAAGTTCGCGAACCTAACTACAAGCGCCACGGCGCGCGCTACCGTGCGCGCCGTCGTGCGGTAGATCTGCTATTTGAGGCCGAGCAGCGAGGCGTCGACGTCGTCAAGCTTCTTGAAGAGCGGCTGGAAATGGTCCGTAATCCCGATCTGGATGTGAATCCAATTGCGGAGTACACCGAGCAGATCGTGCGCGGTGTAGCTGCGGAAATTATCGGTATCGACTCGACGATTTCTTCGTACCTGACGGAGGAGTGGCCGCTGCGTCGCCTACCGGCAGTCGACCGTGCTATTTTGCGTCTTTCCACCTGGGAGCTGTTCTACAACTCCGACGTGCCTCCGCGTGTGGCCGTGGTGGAAGGCGTTGAGCTGGCATCGGAATACTCCACTGATGTGGCGGCACCGTACATCAACGCAGTTCTCGATGCCGAGGCCAAGATTGCCGACCAGGCACGCCTGGCAGCAGCAGCTGTTAGCACTTCGGTGGGCGAGTCCCAGTTCGACGAGGCTATTCAGGCACAGGCTGCTGCAAATGAGGAAGCTGACAAGGCACTGGCTGACTCCGATGAGATGGCTAAGATTACCGGCCTGGACATGAGCGATATTGCCAAGCTGGTGGCTGAAGACGTGGCTAAGAGCGAGAACGGGTCCTAGCCAATCAAAGCGGCCGGGCTCACTGCGAGCCGATCGCAGTCGGTTCTCGCGGATTGTCTGAAACTCCAAGTCCCTTTTTTGGGGGCTTGGAGTTTTGTTGCATTTAGAGGCAATTTAAATGTGAGTGCTATTCTGGTCAGCGGAAGTTTGCACCGCGCCCGTAGTTGCGGGTCACGCAAACTGATAATCAAATATCCACAATCAAGACATCCTTTAACGGACCGCACTGAGAGGCGGGGAAGGAGGTCACGATGAGCGAAGGAACGCCGCAAACAACCGAGCTGCTCAATGCAGACGAAGTTGCACGTACCATCGCGCGCATCGCGCACCAAATTATTGAAAAAACTGCGCTGGATAGCCCAAATGCTGGGCGCGTAGTTCTCCTCGGTATTCCATCTGGTGGCGTACCGCTGGCGGAGAAGCTAGCCGATTTGATTGAACAGTTCTCCGGCATTCGCCCGGAAACTGGATCGCTTGATATCACCCTGTACAGGGATGACTTGCGCAAGGGCCCGCACCGCGCCCTGCAGCCCACGAACATTCCAAACTCCGGAATCGACGGCACCACCGTTGTTCTCGTAGACGATGTCCTCTTCTCAGGTCGCACAATTCGTGCCGCACTCGACGCTATTGCTGACATCGGTCGCCCGCGAGTAATTCAGCTTGCAGTGCTGGTTGATCGTGGTCATCGTCAACTACCAATTCGCGCCGATTACGTCGGTAAGAATCTGCCAACTTCCCGCGACGAAGACGTCGATGTGCTGGTAGAGGCACTTGACGGCCGTGACGCGGTTATTCTCACCCGGGCGGAGGAACAGTGAAACACCTGATTAGCATTGCGGATTTGACCAAGGATGAAGTTGTCGGCCTGATGGATGAGGCCGATCGTTTCAAGGAGGTCATCCGCGGTCGGGAAATTAAGAAGCTGCCGACCCTGCGCGGCCGCACTATTTACAACCTCTTTTACGAGAACTCCACGCGTACCCGCTCTTCTTTTGAGACTGCGGGTAAGTGGATGAGCGCCGATGTTATTAATATCTCGGCTTCCTCTTCCTCTGTGAAGAAAGGCGAAAGTCTGAAAGACACCGCGCTGACTTTGGATGCTATCGGCGGCGATGCCATCGTCGTTAGGCACCCATCGTCGGGCGCGGCACAGCTGATCGCCAAGTGGACTGAGGAATTTGGCAACGGCCCATCGATCATCAACGCGGGTGACGGAAAGCACCAGCACCCGACGCAGGCTCTCCTGGACGCGGTGACGTTGCGTCAGCGCCTCGGTGGAATTGAGGGGCGCAAGGTCGTCATCGTTGGCGATATTTTGCACTCTCGCGTCGCTCGCTCTAACGCCGATCTGCTAAGCAAGCTCGGCGCCGAGGTCGTCTTCGTCGCGCCACCGACGCTGCTGCCGTTTGGCATCGAGACCTGGCCGGTGCGTGTTGCCTACCGCATGGAAGACGAGATCCGCGATGCTGATGCCGTGATGATGCTCCGCGTTCAGCAGGAGCGCATGAACGGAGGCTTCTTCCCATCTCATCGCGAATACGCCACTCGCTACGGGATGTCGAAGGCTCGCGAGAAGATGCTTCGCGACGACTGCATTGTGATGCACCCAGGCCCGATGCTTCGTGGCATGGAAATTAACGATGCCGTCGCTGATTTGCCGCGCACTGCCGTGCTGCAGCAGGTAGCCAACGGTGTCCACGTCCGCATGGCAGTTCTTTTCACACTGCTGACCTCAGGTGTTTCCGCCAACTTGGAAGGGCAGGCATAAATGTCGAATCGCAATGAGTATGACGAAGCCTCGTACCCCGAGGTAGGACCGCTGGCAGCGTCCGCGAGGGGACAGCTGCTGCTGAAGGGCGTGCGTCCCTACGGTGAAGGCGAAGATGTCGACGTTCTGATTGAAGATGGCGTCATCGCTGAGATTGGTGAAAATCTCACGGCCGAGGACGGGGTAGAGGTCCTGGAGTTCGACTCCCTCGTTCTCTTGCCAGGCCTGGTTGACATCCATGTGCACCTGCGCGAGCCGGGCCGTGAAGATACGGAAACCCTGGCCACTGGTTCCGCCGCCGCAGCACGCGGTGGTTTCACCGCAGTGTTCACTATGGCCAATACCGCGCCGGTAACCGATGACCCCTCGATTGCTGAGTCGGTGTGGCTCAAGGGCCAGGCGCTGAACCTCTGCGACGTTCACCCGGTCGGATCCATTACTAAGGGGCTGAAGGGCGAGACGCTGACTGAGTTCGGCATGATGGCAGACTCGCAGGCGAAGGTACGCATGTTCTCCGATGACGGTAAGTGCGTTGATAATCCGCTGATTATGCGCCGCGCGATTGAATACGCCCGCGGCGAAGACGTATTGCTTGCGCAGCACTGCGAAGATCCGCGTCTGACCGCAGATGCATCGGCTCACGAAGGTCCGACCGCCGCACGACTCGGCCTGACCGGGTGGCCGCGCGTAGCTGAGGAGTCCATCGTGGCCCGAGATGCCATTATGGCTCGCGACTACGGCGGACGCATGCACATCTGCCACGCTTCCACCGAAGGCACGGTTGAGCTGGTCAAGTGGGCAAAGGAGCATGATATTCCGCTGACCGCCGAGGTTACCCCGCATCACCTGATTCTCACCGATGAGAAGTTGGAGACCTACGACGGCGTCTACCGCGTCAATCCGCCGCTGCGCGAGCAGCGCGACACCCTGGCTCTGCGTCAGGCTCTGATTGACGGGATCATTGACTGTGTCGCTACCGACCACGCTCCGCACGGCTCTGAAGAAAAGTGCTGCGAGTTCGAGCACGCTAAGCCCGGCATGCTTGGTCTGGAGACCTCGATGCCAATCATCGCCGAAGAGTTCGTTTTGAAGGGCGATTGTGATTGGCGCTGGCTGGCCAAGGTCATGAGTGAGCGTCCCGCTCAAATCGTGAAGCTACCGGGGCACGGCCGTCCGATTGCTGTCGGTGAGCCTGCCAACCTGACCGTTGTTGACCCGGGCAAAAAGTGGACGGTCCGCGGTGAAGACCTGGCGTCGAAGTCTGAGAACACTCCATATGAGGAAATGGAGATGGCCGTGTCCGTGGCAGCTACCGTGCTGCGCGGTAAGGTGACCGCTCTTAACGGAGAGGTCGCTGGATAATATTCATGTCAACGCATAAACATTCACATGCGTCCCGTATGATTAATGTAAATTCCTCGCACGCTACCCAACTGAAAGGCAATAACGTGAGCAACGAGTCGCAGGCCGCGGCCGCTACAGCGGCAGTCCTGGTATTGGCAGATGGCCGAGTGTTCCGCGGACGCGGTTTCGGCGCCACCGGTACAACCCTGGGTGAGGCAGTTTTTACCACCGCTATGACGGGCTACCAGGAAACCCTGACGGACCCGTCCTACCACCGCCAGCTGATTGTGGCTACCGCACCACAGATCGGCAACACCGGTTGGAACGATGAGGACTACGAGTCCCGCGGAAACAAGATTTGGGCAGCTGGCTTTATTATCCGCGATTTGTCGCGCATTCCCTCCAACTGGCGCTCGGAGCGCAGCTTGGAAGATGAACTGAAGGCACAGGGCATCATCGGTATCCGCCAGATTGATACCCGCGCGCTGGTTCGCCATTTGCGCGACAATGGCTCGATTGCCGCTGGTATTTTCTCCGGTGAGGACGCACAGCAGCCCGTCGATAAGCTGGTGGAAATCGTTCGCGCTCAGCCTGCGATGAAGGGCGCGGATCTGGCTCGCGAGGTCAGCACCGATGAGGCCTATGTCGTGGAACCACAGGGGGAGAAGAAGGCACGTGTTGTGGCCTACGACCTGGGCATCAAGTCCAACACCCCGCGTGAGCTGGCTAAGCGTGGCCTGGAAGTCGTAGTTGTTCCGGCTAACACTCCGTACGAAGATATTAAGAAGGAATACCAGCCGGACGGTGTCTTCTTGTCCAACGGCCCGGGTGACCCGGCAACTGCTGATGAGATGGTTGCGGTCGCCAAGGCTGCCCTCGATGACGGCATGCCGCTATTCGGTATCTGCTTCGGTAACCAGATTCTTGGTCGCGCACTCGGCCTGAATACCTACAAGCTGGTCTTCGGTCACCGCGGCGTCAATGTTCCGGTGAAGGACCACCGCACTGGCCGTATTTTTATCACCGCTCAGAACCACGGTTTCGCACTTGAAGGCAAGGCCGGCGAGAGTTTCGATACCCCGTGGGGCGAGGCAGAGGTTACGCACACCTGCCTTAACGACGACGTCGTGGAAGGTGTCGCACTGAAGAACGGCATGGCCTTTTCTGTGCAGTACCACCCGGAGTCCGCAGCCGGCCCGCACGATGCGCACTCTCTCTTTGATGACTTCCTGGCGCTGATCCAGAAGGTCGATTTCAACAAGTCCGCAACCGGAAACTCGAACAAGTAGGAAAGGGCTAAGGGACCTAACACCATGCCACGTCGTACAGACATCAACCACGTACTGGTTATCGGCTCCGGCCCGATTGTTATCGGTCAGGCCTGCGAGTTCGACTACTCCGGCACCCAGGCTTGCCGCGTGCTGCGCGAAGAGGGCCTGAGAGTCACGCTGGTCAACTCCAACCCGGCAACGATTATGACTGACCCGGAGTTCGCAGACTCCACCTATATCGAGCCGATTGAAACCAAGTACATCGAAAAGATCCTGGCCAAGGAAGCTGCAGAGGGCAACCCGATTGACGCTGTCCTGGCAACTCTCGGTGGCCAGACTGCACTGAACGCAGCTATTCAGCTGGACCGCGAGGGCATTCTGGAGAAGTACAATGTCGAGCTGATTGGTGCTGATATTCCGGCCATTCAGCGCGGTGAGGATCGCCAGATGTTCAAGGACATCGTCGCCAAGATTGGTGGCGAATCCGCTCGTTCCCGCGTCTGCCACAACATGGAAGAAGTCCATGAGACTGTTGCAGAGCTCGGTCTTCCGGTCGTTGTTCGCCCGTCGTTCACCATGGGCGGTCTGGGTTCCGGTCTGGCCTTCAACCAGGAAGACCTCGACCGTATTGCAGGTGGCGGCCTGGCCGCATCGCCCGAGGCCAATGTTCTGATCGAGGAGTCCATCCTCGGCTGGAAGGAATTTGAGCTCGAGCTCATGCGCGATGGCGACGACAACGTTGTCGTGGTCTGCTCCATTGAAAACGTTGATGCCCTCGGTGTCCACACTGGTGACTCGGTGACTGTCGCTCCGTCGATGACTCTGACCGACCGCGAGTTCCAGACCATGCGTGACCAGGGCATCGCAATTCTGCGTGAGGTCGGCGTTGACACCGGTGGCTGTAACATCCAGTTCGCCATCAACCCGAATGACGGCCGCATCATCACCATTGAGATGAACCCGCGCGTCTCCCGCTCGTCGGCGCTTGCTTCCAAGGCAACTGGTTTCCCGATTGCAAAGATTGCTGCCAAGCTGGCTATCGGCTACACCCTTGATGAGATCACCAACGACATCACCGGTGAAACCCCGGCAGCGTTTGAGCCGGTGCAGGATTACGTGATTGTCAAGGCTCCACGCTTTGCTTTCGAGAAGTTCCCAGGTGCTGACGATACGCTGACCACCACCATGAAGTCCGTCGGTGAGGCCATGGCTATCGGCCGTAACTACATCGGCGCGCTCGGTAAGGTCATGCGTTCGCTGGAGAACAAGCCAGCTGGTTTCTGGACTGTTCCGGATGAGGACTTTGCAGGTAAGCGCGCAAACGATGTCAACGCTGTCCTTGAGGACCTGAAGCGTCCGACTGAAGGTCGCATCTACGACGTTGAGCTGGCTCAGCGTCTGGGTGCTTCCATCGAGCAGATCCACGAAGCTTCCGGCCTGGATCCGTGGTTTATCGCCGAGATGGAAAACCTGCAGGATATCCGCAAGGAGCTTATCGACGCTCCGGTGCTGACCTCCGACCTGCTGCGTGAGGCTAAGTACTGGGGCCTGTCCGACGCCCAGATTGCTGCGCTGCGTCCGGAGTTGGCCGGGGAAGACGGCGTGCGCGAGCTGCGCTGGCGCCTGAACATCCACCCCGTATTCAAGACTGTCGATACCTGCTCCGCCGAGTTCGAAGCACAGACTCCGTACCACTACTCGGCATACGAGCTGGACCCGGCTGCTGAGTCCGAGGTCGCCCCGCAGACCGAAAAGGAAAAGGTCATCATCCTCGGTTCCGGTCCTAACCGCATCGGCCAGGGTATTGAGTTCGACTACTCCTGTGTCCACGCGGCGCTCGAGCTCTCCCGGGTTGGGTACGAGACCGTCATGGTCAATTGCAACCCGGAAACGGTGTCCACCGACTACGACACCGCAGATCGCCTCTACTTCGAGCCGTTGACTTTCGAGGATGTCCTCGAGGTCTACCACGCTGAGAGCCAGTCCGGAAAGGTCGCAGGCGTCATTGTTCAGCTCGGTGGCCAGACCCCGCTGGGCCTGGCGGAGCGTCTGCAGGCCGCAGGCGTTCCGATCGTCGGCACTAGCCCAGAGGCAATCGACCTGGCTGAGGACCGCGGTGAGTTCGGCAAGGTGCTGGCTGAGGCCAAGCTGCCGGCGCCGGAGTTCGGTACCGCCACCTCTTTCGCAGAAGCTCGCCAGGTTGCCGCTGGTATCGGTTACCCGGTGCTGGTCCGTCCGTCCTACGTCCTCGGCGGCCGTGGCATGGAAATCGTCTACGATGAGGCCACTCTGGAGGACTACATCAACCGCGCTACCGAGCTGTCCAATGAGCACCCGGTACTGGTTGACCGCTTCCTGGACAACGCCATCGAGATTGATGTTGATGCACTGTGTGATGGGGAAGAGGTCTACCTCGGCGGCGTTATGGAGCACATCGAGGAAGCCGGTATTCACTCCGGTGACTCCGCGTGTGCGCTGCCTCCGATGACTCTGTCTGCAGGCATCATCGACAAGGTGCGTGAATCCACCAAGGCACTGGCACACGGCATCGGTGTCAAGGGCCTGATGAACGTTCAGTACGCACTCAAGGACGAGACCCTCTACGTCATCGAGGCCAACCCGCGTGCATCTCGCACCGTACCGTTCGTCTCCAAGGCAACCTCGGTTCCGCTGGCTAAGGCCGCGTCCCGCGTCATGATGGGCGCTACTATCGCGGAACTGCGCGAAGAGGGCATGATCCCGTCCAACTTCGACGGCGGCTCTCTGCCTGCTGACGCTCCGATCGCGGTTAAGGAAGCGGTCCTGCCGTTCAACCGCTTCCGCGACTTCGAGGGCCGCGCTCTCGACAGTCTGCTGAGCCCGGAGATGAAGTCCACCGGTGAAGTCATGGGCCTGGCCGACAACTTTGGTGCCGCTTTCGCCAAGGGCGAGCTGGCCGGTTTCGGTGAGCTGCCGACCGAGGGCACGATTTTCGTTTCGCTGGCCAACCGCGATAAGCGCACTCTGGTCTTCCCGATCCTCACGCTGGCGGATATGGGCTTCCGCATCCTGGCAACGGAGGGTACGGCCGGTATGCTGCGCCGCAACGGTGTTGAGTGTGAGGTCGTCGCAAAGCGTACGACTGATTCCGAAGCACCGACGGACGAGCGCGACATCGTCGACATGATTCGCGACGGTGAGGTTGACATCATTATCAACACCCCGTCCGGTTCTGCTGGCGCACGCTCTGACGGATACGAGATTCGCGCCGCTGCTGTGAGCCAGGGCGTAACTTGTGTGACCACCGCTCAGGGGGCCGTCGCCGCACTGCAGGGCATTCTGGCACTGCGCAACGGTGAGATGAGCGTTAAGGCTTTGCAGGAACTCCACCCGGCAGAGTTGGCTGCTCAGGAGCAGGCATAACATGACCGCGAAGGCTGAAGGTTCCGCAGTGCGGACAGTCAAAGGTTTCGGCGATCGCCTCAGCGAGGTTGTCGCCGAGCGCGGTCGGCTCTGCGTGGGCATCGACCCGCACCCGGGGCTGCTGGATGCCTGGCAGTTACCGCATTCGGCTGACGGTCTAGAGCGCTTTGCCGCCACATGCGTCGAGGCGTTCGGTGACATCGTTGCCGTCGTCAAGCCCCAGGTGGCGTTCTTCGAAGCCTACGGTTCCAAGGGCTTTGCCGTCCTGGAGCGGACGTTGGCGGATCTGAAGGACGCCGGTGCGCTGTCGATTGCAGATGCCAAGCGTGGCGATATCGGTTCGACGATGGCTGCATACGCTGATGCCTGGCTATCGGATGGCTCGCCGCTAGCCGCCGACGCACTGACGGTATCTCCGTACCTCGGGTTCGGTGCTCTTGATCCGGCGGTTTCGTTGGCGTTGGAGAACGGACGCGGCCTGTTCGTGCTGGCCGCAACGTCCAATCCGGAAGGTGCGTCCGTACAGAAGGCGACGGTTTCGGGTGAGAGTCTGGCTCAGACCATGGTCAACCAGGCAGCCGCTATTAATGCCCGCCAGATTGACGTTGGTGCAAAGGCGGGCAGCATCGGCGTTGTTGTTGGCGCAACGCTTGACGACGCCCCGGTGCTCAGTGACCTGCGTGGTCCCATTCTCATGCCCGGTGTGGGAGCTCAGGGTGGAACCCCGGCCGATGTAGATCGTCTGGCAGGGGAATCCAAGGGGCTTGCACTGCCAAATATTTCGCGTGCAATTCTCTCCGCTGGGCCTGATCCTGCTGCGCTGCGGCGCGCAACTATTGAAGCTGCGGCTCCGTTCCTATCCGAGAGTTAGCAGCGAATCGACGATTTGGCAGAGGCCCGCAGGGCGCACCTCATAGAACAGGTGCCCCTGCGGGCTTCTTCCGTACCTAGCTGCCGAGATTTTCCTAATGAGCCTCAGGTGGCGGCGGAGTAGGTATGGGCAAGTTACTGTGACGATTCCTGGGAGATTTCGTACAAAAACCGTGGTCAATTTCCATTCTCCTGGGCAAACGGTGCTACAATCGCCGGAGTTGGTTGACCACGACCGAAAGGTGGGGCGGATAAAGCCCTGGTGTCATTTTTATCGACACCCCGTCAGCATTTGCCTCAACAACCGGTAAGTGCGGTACGGTCTCCAATCGTTAAGCACGGTGTCGTTGCCTGCCCTTGGTGGACGCGAGGCTCGTGCAAGTAAATAAGAAGCTAACCAATCTATTTTTACGGAGGAACACGTGGCCCTTCCGCAGTTGACCCCGGAGCAGCGTGCAGCAGCACTCGAGAAGGCAGCTCAGGCCCGCAAGGTACGCGCAGAGCTCAAGGACAAGCTGAAGCGTGGCGCTATCGACCTGCCAGAGGTTCTCAAGCAGGCTGACGAGAACGAGATCATCGGCAAGATGAAAGTCTCCGCTCTGCTCGAGGCTCTGCCGAAGGTCGGCAAGGTCAAGGCACAGGACATCATGAATGACCTGGAGATTGCTCAGACCCGCCGCCTGCGTGGCCTGGGTGACCGTCAGCGTCGCGCTCTGCTGGAGCGCTTCGGCTACGCAGTGGAGGACTAGTCGCAGTGGCCGGGAATGAAAACGGTCAGCTGGTAGTCCTTGCCGGCCCTGCCGGTGTGGGAAAATCCACTGTTGTCAGTCGGCTCCGTGCCGAGGTTCCCGGACTGTACTTCAGCGTTTCCATGACCACCCGCGCCGCACGGCCGGGTGAGGTCGATGGCCGCGACTATTTCTTCGTGACCCCGGAGAAGTTCCAACAGCATATTGATGCAGGAGAGATGCTCGAGTGGGCTGAAATCCACGGTGGTCTGCAGCGTTCTGGTACGCCGCGTGGCCCGGTGGATAAAGCTCTCGCCGAGGGACGTCCGGTACTCGTTGAGGTGGATTTGGCGGGAGCCCGCTCCATCCGTAAGGTAGCGCCGAATGCTCACCTGCTGTTCTTGGCTCCGCCAAGCTGGGAGATTCTCGTCAGCAGGCTCACTGGTCGTGGCACGGAAACCGAGGCGCAAGTCAAGCGTCGCCTGGAAACCGCGCGAGTGGAAATGGATGCTCAGCACGAATTCGATGAGGTTGTTGTCAACGACAATGTCGATGATGCTGTGGCGGCCATCGCTCGGGCGCTGACTACTGGCAAGTAACAGGGCGACTCCACATCATCGATAGTAGAAATCGTTTCCAAGCAATGGTGTTTCTATTGCTACGACGGTTCCTATTGTCACCCCAGTAACTCACGTTCTATTGAGGAAAGATTTCTCGTGACCCAGGAAAATACCGCCACCGAGGCAGTGTTCGACCCGCCAATTGGTATTACCAATCCGCCGATCGATGAGCTGCTTGGTAAGGCTTCTTCGAAGTACGCTCTGGCTATCTTCGCTGCCAAGCGTGCACGCCAGATTAATGACTACTACCAGCAGATTGACGAAGGCATGCTGGAGTACGTTGGCCCGCTGGTTACTCCGGGGGTCGCTGAGAAGCCTCTGTCCATCGCTCTTCGTGAAATCAACGCTGGTCTGCTGGACCACACTGAGGGCTAGAGCATTTCCTTAAGGGGAGATATCTGTATGCATGCCGCCGGTAATGCTGACGTATCCGAATGTTTAAAGGTTGTCGTCGGGGTTGCCGGCGGCATCGCTGCATATAAGGCCGCACACGTTGTTCGTGGCTTCAAGGAACTCGGTCACGATGTTCGCGTCGTTCCCACCAAGTCCGCATTGAACTTTGTAGGTGCGGCTACTTTCGAGGCGCTGTCGGGGAACCCGGTGTCGACTACGGTTTTTGACGCAGTCGATGAAGTTCAGCATGTCCGGGTGGGGCAGGAGGCCGACCTCGTCGTCGTGGTTCCCGCGACTGCCGACTTTATGGCGCGTGCCGCACACGGGCGTGCCGACGACCTTCTCACCGCAACTTTGCTTGTGGCGACCTGCCCGGTGGTTCTGGCTCCTGCCATGCACACTGAGATGTGGAACCATCCAGCTACGCGCGATAATGTCGCGATTCTTCGTCGCCATGGCACTATTGTCCTCGATCCGGCCCATGGCCGTTTGACTGGTAAGGACACTGGTCCAGGTCGTCTGCCGGAGCCAGAGCAGATAGTTTCGCTGGCATTAGCGGCAGTCGAGAATCCGCGCCACTTCCGCCGCGACTTCGAGGGCGTGCGCTTCATGATTACTGCCGGTGGCACCCGTGAGGCTATCGACCCGGTACGTTTTATCGGCAACCACTCCTCAGGGCGTCAGGGCTTCGCGCTAGCTGAGATGGCAGCACAGCGTGGCGCTCAGGTCACTGTGGTGGCAGGACATACAGATCAGTTGCCGACACCGCTGGGCGCGAATGTTGTAAAGGTTGATTCCACTTTGGCGATGGCCGAGGCCGCCCACGAACACTCCAAGTTGGCCGATGTCTGCATTTTTGCCGCTGCCGTCGCCGACTTCCGTCCGGCATCGACCGCTGGGGCCAAGATGAAGAAGGGCGTCGCAGACGACGCTTTGAGCAGCATCCAGCTCGTAGAAAACCCTGACATTCTGGCTACCACTGTGGAGCGGCGTAAAGCGGGCGAGATTCCGGCAACCACGACGATGGTGGGCTTTGCGGCTGAGACCGGCGACGAGACGACGACGCCACTCGAGCTTGCGAAGCAGAAAATTGTGCGCAAGGGCTGCGATTTGCTCATGTGTAACGACGTCTCAGGTGGGCAAACTTTCGGTGCGACGGACAATGTCGGATGGTTGCTGTCTCTCGATGGCGAGCAGTGGGACGTGCCGCGAGGCTCAAAGTTCTCGGTAGCCGGTTCGATTTTGGATGTAGTCTCCGAGCTGCGACAGGAACCTCAGCCAGCGGAGTAGCCGGTGCCTACTACGGCGACTGAACCGCTTGGTCTATAATTATCGAATCAAACGAAAACCCACGCCGCAGCGACATCGCAGGGCTGGGGAAATGATCTAGAAGAAAGTTGTACTGCTCGTGGCCTCTAATCTTCGGCTGTTTTCCAGTGAATCTGTTACCGAGGGGCACCCAGATAAGATTTGCGACTCGATTTCGGACTCCATCCTTGACGCTATGCTCGCGCAGGATTCTGCATCGATGGTCGCCGTTGAGACTGTGGTGACTACCGGTTTAGTCCATGTTGTTGGCGAGGTTCGCACGAAGAGCTACGTTGACATCCCTGGAATTGTCCGGAGTCGACTGAAGGAGATCGGTTTCGATTCTTCTGAAAAGGGCTTTGACGGCAAGACCTGTGGCGTCTCCATTTCGATCGGTGAGCAATCTTCAGACATCCACGACGGTGTGCACACTTCTCTGGAAGCACGCAGCTCTGGTGGCGAAGTCGAAGCAGAAGATCTCAAGGGCGCTGGCGACCAGGGGCTGATGTTCGGCTACGCTACCAACGAAACTCCGGAGTACATGCCGCTACCGATTGCGCTGGCACACCGCCTGGCTCGCCGCTTGACGCAGGTACGCAAGGAAGGCATCGTCCCATCGCTTCGACCGGATGGTAAGACTCAGGTCACCTTCGCTTACGACGAAGACAATAACCCGGTGTACTTGGACACTGTTGTGGTGTCCACGCAGCACGACCCGGATGTGACCCAGGAGTGGATTACCGAGCAGATTAAGACTCACGTAGTCGATTGGGTGCTCGACGACGCTAACTTGCGCGAGCGCTTTGTTACCGAAGAATTGAATCTGCTGGTCAACCCGTCTGGCCAGTTTATTATCGGTGGCCCGATGGGCGATGCCGGCCTGACCGGCCGCAAGATTATCGTCGACACTTATGGCGGTATGGCTCGTCACGGTGGCGGCGCATTCTCGGGTAAGGACCCGTCAAAGGTGGACCGCTCCGGCGCCTATGCCACCCGTTGGGTTGCGAAGAATGCCGTGGCCGCAGGTCTGGCTGACCGCCTGGAGATTCAGGTCGCCTACGCTATCGGCCGCGCTCGCCCGGTAGGCCTTTACGTCGACTCTTTCGGCACCGGTCACGTTTCGGACGACGCCATCCGCGAAGCTATCAACAAGGTCTTCGACCTTCGTCCGGCCGCTATTATTCGTGACCTGGACTTGCTGCGCCCGATTTATGCGCAGACCTCCACCTACGGTCACTTCGGCCGAACTGATTTGGACCTGCCGTGGGAGCAACTCAACCGTGTTGAAGAGCTCCGTGCAGCCGCTGGCCTGGGATAAACACCACCCGCCAGCATGACCCTGGGTTGGGGAAGTAGAGTAAGACTCTATGACCGACGCCCCCTTCGCACCCGCCGCCGCAGCTGAGAAGCTGCCAGTCGCGCGGGTGCTTCCACTTTTGGGGCTGCCGCAGTTGGATCGCCCCTTCGATTACCTGGTTCCGCGCGCGCTAGCGGAAGAAGCGGTCGTCGGTTGCCGCGTGCGAATTCGTTTTCACGGCCAATTGGTCAATGCGCTGGTACTGGAGCGCTGTGCCACGCCCACTCACGACGGCAACCTGTCCTATCTCAAGGATGTCATCAGCACTGAGGTTGTCTATCCGCCACAGCTTCGACGGTTGGTGGATTCTCTGGCGGAGTATTACGGCGCAACACGCTCAAACATCATTCGCTCCGCCATCCCAACCCGCCATGCACGGGCCGAACGTGCCCGCAAGGAGAACATGCCCCCGACATGGGAGGAGTTGGGAAAGCTTGCCACCGAAGATCCGGACCTTTCCGCTTGGGGCAACTATGTCTTCGGCGAATCCTTTGTCGATTCCGTCCGCAAGGGCGCCCCGGCACGCGCAGCGTGGCAGCCAGTTCCAGGGGAACAGGTGGCAGCCATGCTCGCCGCGCTCAGCGTTTCGGTCGCCCGCGATGGTGGCGGTGTTCTCATCATTGTGCCGGACGGACGCACGCAGGCACGCTTCGAGAGCGCTTTTCGCGAGCTCATTTCTGCCCGTCAGCTCACTCTTCTCGGGGCTGGCCTCGGGCCCGAGTCCCGCTATCGCCGGTACCTGGATATCCTGCACGGCCAGGGGCGCATAGTCGTCGGAACGCGCTCGGCAGCGTACGCCCCAGTGCAGAATCTGCGTTTAGCAGTGATTGTCGATGATGGCGATGACAACCTCGTAGACCCCCGCGCACCCTACGTCCACTCTCGCGAGGTGCTGGTCACGCGAAGTGCGCAGGAGGGATGCGCTCTTATTTTTGCATCGTATAGCCGTACAGCAGAGGTGCAGCTGCTGGTCTCCTCAGGTTGGGCGCACAATCTGGTTGCAGGCGCCGACGCCCTGGCTGAATCCATGCCGGAGATGATTGCCTCCACGGACACTTCCGAAGACCCGGATGACGTCAGTAGGGGACGCCTTCCTGCCATCGCTTTTCGACGGGCAAAAGCCGCGCTGCGCGAAGAGCTTCCGATTCTGGTCCAGGTACCCCGCAAGGGATATGTACCGACATTGTCGTGTCGTTCCTGTGGTGCTCCTGCGCGCTGTCGCTGGTGTAACGGTCCACTGGGAATTCCACCGTCCGATAACCCGGACGATCCGGCGCCGCCGACCTGTCGGTGGTGTGGCCGCATCGACATCCACCACCGTTGCCATAGCTGCGGTTCCACCAAGATTCGGCCAGTCGTGGTCGGCAGTGAACGTACGGCGGAAGAGTTTGGTCGTATTTTCAGTCCATTCCCAGTCGTCGCTTCCTCTGGCGAACGGATTGTTGACGACATTCCCGAAGGCCCGAGGGTCGTGGTGGCCACGCCGGGAGCCGAGCCTTATGCGCCGGAGGGCTACGGAGCAGTGATGCTGCTGGACACTTGGGCGATGCTCGGCCGGCAGGACTTGCGCGCTCATGAAGAGGCCTATGCGCATTGGTCTCGAGCTGTCACGCTTGCGCGCCCGCGGGAGCGAGGAGGGGCAGTGGTTATCGATGCGGATGCTGCAGTCCCGACTGTGGCCGATCTTCTGGCATGGGACGCGGTAGGCGCTGCGAACAGGGAATTGGCCGACCGTACAGCCGCCGCTCTGCCTCCGGCCTTTCACGTGGCAGCGGTGGACGGGACTGAAGAGGGCCTGCGTAACTTCATGGAGTCCCTGGAGGTTCCATCGGGCGCGGAAATCCTGGGGCCGGTAGACCTTCCCCGCAACGCCAGACCACCAGCAGGCGTGGAACCGGGTACACCTATTCAGCGGATGTTGGTGCGCTGTGACCGTCGGCAAGCACGGGCGGTGGGAGCGGCGTTGAAGGCAGCACAGGTCGTTCGAGCGACCAGGAAGGACCCGACGCCGGTGCGCGTTGTCGTCGATCCGATTAATTTCGGCTAGCTGCTAAAATGAGCGCGTTATCGCTTGATTCACACCAGTTTTCTTGGAGGCTCTAAGTTCATGGCAGTTCGTGAGGTACGTCTTTTCGGCGATCCGGTGTTGCTGTCCAAGGCGGATACCGTCACTGATTTCGACGCGACGCTGTCGCACCTGATTGATGACATGTTCGACACGATGGACGAGCAACAGGGCGTCGGGCTCGCGGCAAACCAGGTCGGTGTGCTGCAGCGCGTTTTCGTCTACGACTGCAATGGCACCCGCGGGCACATCGTCAATCCGGAATGGGAAGCCATCGGCGACGAGACTGTCCACGAAATCGAAGGATGCCTATCTATCCCGGGTATTAATGGACCCGTGACTCGACACGCACGTGTGCGCGTTACTGGCCAGGATCGCCACGGCACACCGGTGAGCTTCGAAGCTGATGATTTGCTGGCTCGCTGCGTGCAGCATGAAAGCGACCACCTGGACGGTGTGCTGTTTTTGAAGCGTCTCGAGGGCGACGAGCGCAAGACCGCGATGCGTTCTCTGCGTGAGCAGGACTGGTTCCTCAACCGCGGTTAACTCACCTGCGCCTAGCCCCCTGGGTGTGGCGCCCCGAGTTTCATCACTAGATTAACTAGAACAACTAGGTCCACCAGGAAGGAATCCACTTACTGTGCGCCTGATTTTTGCCGGAACCCCGGAACCCGCTGTCGTTGCCCTGAAGAAGTTGCTCGAAGACTCCCGTCATGACATCGTCGCTGTTCTCACTCGCCCCGATGCCCGCCGTGGCCGCGGCAAGTCGCTTTCGCCCTCGCCGGTGAAGGCTCTGGCCTTGGAACACGACATTCCCGTGCTCACCCCGACGACCCTGCGCGATGGGGAGATCCAACAGCAAATCCGCGAACTAAATGCCGATTGCATCCCGGTGGTCGCCTACGGCAATCTCGTGCCGGAGGATTTGCTCGATGTACCGACGCACGGCTGGGTCAATCTGCATTTCTCGCTGCTTCCTTCTTGGCGAGGTGCCGCGCCGGTGCAGGCAGCTATCGCCGCTGGCGACGAGGTCACGGGTGCCAGTACCTTCCGGATTGAAAAGGGCCTGGATACCGGACCAGTTTTCGGTACCGTCACCGAAGCGATTCGCCCGACCGATAATGCCGACGACCTCTTGACCCGCCTGGCATACTCCGGCGCGGATCTTCTAGCCGCCACCATGGACGGCATCGAAACCGGTGCGTTGCGTCCGACCGCTCAGCCAGAACAGGATGTCAGCTACGCCGCTAAGTTCGGGCCGGAGGATGCCCGAATCGTTTGGACTCAGCCGCGACATCTTCTTGACCGCCGCGCTCGTGCATTCACGCCTGCCCCAGGTGCGTGGACGACTCTCGACGGTGCACGTTTGAAGGTCGGAGAGCTCACCCCGCTTTCCGACGAGGACAGCGCCGCGGTCGACGAGGTGCGAAAGGCAGCTGCTCCGGAGGCGGCAGCCGCCACACCGGGTGAGTTGGTAGTGGAGAAGCACCGAGTATCTGTGCGTTGTGCCGATGGCTATGTGCAGCTGGTGAAGGTGCAGCCACAGGGTAAGAAGATGATGGATGCGTCCGACTGGGCGCGAGGTAGCCAACCCGGCGGAAAGGTCTGCGAGTAAATGGGCAACGACAAACCCCGCCACACCGGTGGCGGACGGCAGCGCGGCAACCGCAGCGGACAGAACCGCAATGACCGCAACCGTAACCGTGACAACAGAGGTGGGGACAATCGCGGTGGCATTGACCAACCGCGCAAGGTCGCACTGAAGGTACTAGCCGACGTTCGCGAGAATGATGCTTACGCGAACCTGCTGCTGCCCAAGTTGCTGAAGGCACACAAGCTCAAGGGTCGGGATGCTGCTTTTGCAACTGAGCTGACGTACGGCACACTGCGGGCGGAAGGCCTGTTGGATGCCGTGATTGAGGCATCGTCGTCACGCCCGTTAAACGATATTGCTGGACCGGTGATGGATGTGTTGCGCCTGGGCACGTACCAGCTGCTGCGTACGCGCGTCGATGCCTACGCGGCGGTCGATACCTCGGTGCGGGCGGTGGCGAAGGTAGCGGGACCTGGTGCGCGCGGCTTTGTCAATGCCATTTTGAGGAAAGTTTCCTCGAAGACCGAAGGCGAATGGGTGGCTGAGGTCGCGCCGGATCCTGCGACCGATCCGATTAGCTACGTAGCGATGAAGCATGCCCACCCGCGCTGGATTGCGATGGAGTTTGCCCGCGCACTCGGTGCACAAGCCGGTGAGCTGCAGCAGGCACTCGCTGCCGACGATGCGCGCCCGTTGGTGCACTTGGTCGCTCGTCCGGGCGAGATTACTGCTGAGGAATTGGCACTGATCACCGGCGGTGAAGAGGGACCGTGGTCGCCGTACTGCGTGCGCTTGGATTCCGGTGCCCCAGGAGAATTGGAGCCGGTCCGACAGGGCTTGGCTGCGGTGCAGGACGAGGGTTCTCAGCTCATTGCGCGTGCCGTCACCATGGCACCCGTTGCCGGTGAAGACAGCGGCCGCTGGTTAGATTTGTGTTCCGGCCCCGGTGGTAAGTCAGCTTTCATCGGCGGCATCGCAGCTATTGAGGGCGCGAAGCTCGACGCTGTTGAGGTATCTGCGACTCGCGCAGAACTGGTGAAGAAGGCCACGGCCGGGCTGCCAGTGACTGTAACCGTTGCGGATGGTCGCGATACCGGGCTGGAGGCAGGCTTTGACCGCATTTTGGTAGACGCGCCGTGCTCTGGTTTGGGCTCGCTTCGCCGTCGCCCGGAAGCGCGCTGGCGGAAGTCGCCGTCCGATCTGAACTCCTTGACTGCGCTGCAGTTTGAACTGCTCAGTGAAGCTGTGCGTCTGGCACGGCCGGGTGGCATCATCGTCTATTCCACGTGTTCTCCGCATCTGCGGGAAACCAGGGGCATTGTCGATAGGGCAGTGACGGAATTGCCGGTGACGGAGCTGAATGCACACGAGTTGGTAGCGCCGATGACTGATGTCGGACCGTATCCATCTGTGCAGATGTGGCCACACCGCCACGGTACCGATGCGATGTTCTTCTCAGTTTTGCGCAAGAACGACTAGGCTCAGAGGTTATGAGCGCACCAATTATTGCCCCGTCCATTCTCGCTGCTGACTTCGCTCGCCTCGACCGCGAGGTTGAGGCTGTAGCCAATGCAGATTGGCTGCATATCGACGTCATGGATGGCCACTTCGTTCCCAACCTGTCCTTCGGCGCTCCGGTGCTGGAGGCCGTAGCTGCGGTGACGGACAAGTACTTGGATGTCCATCTCATGATTGAGAACCCGGAGAAGTGGGTCGACACCTACATTAAGGCGGGGGCGAGCTCCGTTATTTTCCATGTGGAAGCCGCCGACGACGCCATCGCACTGGCACGCCACATTCGTTCCCAGGGCGTGAAGGCCGGGTTCTCGCTGCGCCCGGGTACCCCAATTGAGCCGTGGCTGGATCACCTCGCCGAATTCGACGAGGTGCTGGTCATGAGTGTCGAACCCGGTTTCGGGGGCCAGTCCTTTATGCCGGATCAGCTAACCAAGGTCGAGAAGCTGCGTCAGCGCATTGATGCCGAAGGTCTGGATACTCTGATCGAGATTGACGGTGGTATCTCCGCCAAGACCATCGAATCCGCTGCCGCCGCCGGTTGCGACGCCTTCGTTGCAGGGTCGGCCGTTTTCGGCGCTGATGATCGTGCGGCGGCTGTCGATGAGCTGCGCGCATTGGCCACTACTGCTGCAACTAAGTAGACGGCGGTGAAGCACGGTGGCACAGTTTCCGGATCTCGTCTCCGCACAGCCGCTGACTGACGCCCAAGCTATGGCATTGGCCATAGAAGCCGGCCAGCGAGTTCGAGGCACCACCTATCCCAATCCACCGATTGGTTGCGTCATCCTCGATACCGCAGGGATTGCGGTAGGAGTGGCCGGAACTGAGCCGGTAGGTGGCCGACACGCAGAGCCACAAGCATTAGAAATGGCGGGGGCACGAGCTCAGGGCGGTACTGCAGTGGTCATACTAGAGCCGTGCAATCATATCGGCCGTACACCACCGTGCACCGAGGCACTTGCGGCAGCCGGAGTTTCCCGCGTCATATTTGCGGTCGCCGATCCTAATCCCGTGGCCGCTGGCGGCAGCGAGTGGTTGCGATACAAGGGAATCGACGTGGTCGAGGAGTTCCAACGCAATCGTGTGGCGGATGGCTATCTGCGTCCATGGTTACACTGGCAGCGCACTCGGCGCCCACACATCACGCTGAAGACGGCGGGCACGCTGGATGGTTTCGCCGCCGCTACCGACCGCACCTCGCAGTGGATTACGGGGGAGCAGGCGCGGGCACGGGTACATATCGATCGTGCACGTCGGCAAGCGATTGTCGTCGGAACGGGAACAGTGCTCGCTGACAATCCGCGATTGACCGCGCGCACACCAGACGGCGAGGAGCTGTCAACGCAACCCCTGCGCATCGCGATCGGCACCTCGGAGGTCGCCGCCGATGCGAATATCCGCGGCGATAACTTCCGCCACATTCGCACTCACGATGTGGAAGTGGCGCTGGAGACAATGGCGGATATGGGACTTATTGACGTGCTGGTAGAAGGCGGCCCACGGCTCGCCAGCGCTTTCTTAGAAGCCGATGCTGTCGACGCGATTGAGTCTTACATTGCCCCGGCGTTTCTCGGAGCTGGTCTGCCGGTGACATCGGCCAACCATGAGACCACCATCACTGACATCTCGCGCTTTCGTACCGTCGCGGTCGAGACTCTGGGAGATGACATTTTGATTACGGCTCTCCGCAGTGGCAAAGATCGCGGGTAGACCGGCTAGAGTTAATTTTGTAAAAATCTTTCAATTTATAACAAACGGTAAAGGATTTTCCTGACCACTATGTTTACGGGAATTGTTGAGGAACTCGGCGAAATTCGCGAAATCCACCGCGAAGCCGATTCCATTACTCTGACCATTCGCGCGACCACCGTGCTTGACGACGTGCACCACGGTGATTCCATTGCTGTCAATGGCGTTTGTTTGACCGTCGTGGAGTTTGGCGATGATTTCTTTACCGCTGATCTCATGCAAGAGACTCTGGTTAGGTCGAGCCTCGGCCAGGTTGAGGTCGACTCCAAGGTCAACCTCGAACGTGCAACCGCAGTCGGTCAACGCCTCGGCGGCCATATCGTGCAGGGACATGTCGATGGCACCGGCGAGGTTATTTCGCGCACGCCAGGGGAGCGCTGGGAAGTAGTGCGGATTTCGCTGCCGGAGCATCTCTCCAAGTATGTCGTGGAAAAGGGCTCAATTGCCGTGGATGGTACTTCGTTGACCGTCTCTGCAGTAGGCGAGGGGTTCTTTGAGGTCAGCCTGATACCGACGACGCTGACGGACTCCGTTATTGGTTCGACCGCGGTAGGCGCCAAGGTCAATTTGGAAGTCGATGTGCTAGCCAAGTACGTCGAGAAAATGTTGGAAAGATAAGCTACAAGACTGTGATTAAGTTCGATTCTGTAGAGCGGGCCATTGCGGACATCGCAGCCGGTAAGGCCGTGGTCGTCGTCGACGATGAAGATCGTGAGAACGAGGGCGACATCATCTTCGCCGCCGAGAAGGCGACGCCTGAACTTGTTGCCTTTATGGTTCGCTATTCCTCTGGTTACATCTGCGCGCCGTTGACCGCCGAGGACTGCGAGCGTCTGAATTTGCCACCGATGGTGTCAGAGAATGAGGATGCCCGCGGTACCGCATACACAGTGACCGTGGATGCCAACACCGGTACGACCGGTATTTCCGCCACAGATCGTGCGAACACCATTCGTACTCTGGCTGACCCCACGTCGAGCCCGCACGATTTCACCCGACCAGGACACGTGGTTCCGTTGCGAGCTCGCGATGGAGGCGTCCTCGTCCGTGCCGGCCACACCGAGGCTGCGGTCGATCTCGCCCGCCTGGCAGGGCTCCGTCCTGCCGGCGTGCTGTGTGAGGTTGTCTCCGAGGAAGACCCGACCGGTATGGCGCGCGCGGAGGAACTGCGTCGCTTCTGCGACAAGCACGATTTAGCGCTGATCTCCATTGAGCAGCTGATCGAATACCGTCGCCACAACGAGCACTTGATTGAACGCGTTGTCGAAACCAAGCTGCCGACCGACTACGGCGAGTTCCGTGCCATTGGGTACCGGAGCCTTATCGACGGTGTTGAGCATGTCGCTCTCGTTGTGGGGGATGTGTCTTCCAACGATGGTCAGGACGTCCTCGTGCGTGTGCACTCCGAATGCCTCACTGGCGACGCACTGGGATCTCGCCGCTGCGACTGCGGTCAGCAGCTGCACAACTCCATGCGCATGGTTCACGAAGCGGGGCGTGGCGTCATCCTCTACATGCGCGGTCACGAAGGCCGAGGCATTGGTCTGATGCCGAAGCTGCAGGCCTACCATCTGCAAGATGAAGGCGCTGACACCGTTGATGCCAATCTTGCGCTCGGTTTGCCGTCGGATGCCCGTGAGTACGGCACTGGTGCACAGATTCTGCAGGATCTTGGAGTCACCACTATGGCGCTGCTGACGAACAATCCGACCAAGCGTGCCGGCCTAGGTGGTTATGGACTAGAGATGAGCCGCCGGGTACCGGTGCCAGTTGAGGTCAACGAGGATAACTTGAAATACTTGTTGACAAAGCGCGAACGCATGGGCCATGAGCTCCCTTGGTTGGATGAGTACATGGAGACCCACGGCATTTCGACAGAAGGAGCACAGTAGATGAGTGGCGCAGGTCTTCCTGAAATTTCCGTTCCCGATTCCACTGGTGTGACCGTCGGTCTGGTCACCTCTCACTGGAACGAGGAGATTACTGGGCAGCTTCGTCGTGAAGCGCTGTCCCAGGCCGAGGAGGTCGGCGCTGTAGTCACGGATGTGACTGTCGTCGGTGCTCTGGAGATTCCGGTTGTGGTGCAACAGCTCGCGCGAACTCACGACGCCGTGGTGGCGCTGGGGTGCGTTATCCGCGGTGGTACGCCGCACTTCGACTATGTCTGCGACTCGGTGACTGAGGGCCTGACGCGGATCGCACTGGACTGTGAAACGCCAGTTGGCAATGGTGTGTTGACCTGCAACACTGAACAGCAAGCAATTGATCGTGCCGGCGGTGAGGGCGCCGCGGAGAATAAAGGTCGCGAGGCCATGGCCGCAGCGCTGCACACCGTCGCAGTGTTGAAGTCCCTTCGTGAAGGTGGAGCTGAGTAAGAATGGGTAACTCCGAACGCCACAGCAATTCGACTGCCGTCGACACCGGTAGCGAAGACAAATGGCTGTTGGAAATCACCTCGCAAAAGCTGCGTCTGTGGGCGATTATCGCTGCAGTTGTGGTTTTCGCTATCCATATCTTCATGGGTATCGTGGTGGACTTTGGTAACACCGGAGCTTCGGTGACCATTATTGACCAGCTGGCTTTCCCGATGATTGGTTTGATCATCGCCGGGGTGATTCTGCTACTGACTCGGGCTCGCGTTCGCGTCAATGCCAGGGGCGTGGAAGTCCGCAATCTGCTCAATGCGAAGTTCTACCCGTGGGTCGATATCTACGGCCTGAGTTTTCCAAAGAAGTCCCGCTGGGCTCGCTTGGAGCTGCCTGACTTTGAGTTTGTGCCGATGCTCGCGATCCAGTCGGCCGACGGCAGCCGCGTCGTGGAAGACATCCGCCGGTTCCGTGAACTTGAAGACAAGTTCATGCCGGAGGACTAACCCAAGGACACGTTTTAAGGACACCGTAAGTGACTGACCCTTCTCAGTACCGTCCCGCCCCCGGCACCATTCCCACGGAGCCGGGGGTGTACCGTTTTCTCGATTCAACCGGGCGCGTTCTCTACGTCGGCAAGGCGAAGAATCTCCGTGCGCGTTTGTCTAACTATTTCCAGGACTTAACTCGGCTTCATCCCCGCACCCGCCAGATGGTGCAGTCCGCTTCGAAGGTGACGTGGACTGTCGTCCACAATGAAGTCGAAGCGCTGCAGTTGGAGTACACCTGGATCAAGCGCTTTAATCCGCGGTTCAACGTGATGTACCGCGACGACAAGTCGTATCCGATGTTGGCCGTCAGCGTTGGAGAGCTGTACCCGCGGCTCTTTCTCTACCGAGGACCGCGCCGGAAGGGCGTGCGTTATTTCGGGCCTTATTCACACGCGTGGGCTATCCGAGAAACGCTCGACTTGCTTACACGAGTTTTCCCAGCCCGCACCTGTTCAAAGGGAGTCTTCAACCGGCAGCAAGCCCTGGGGCGGCCCTGTTTGCTCGGCTATATCGACAAATGCTCGGCGCCTTGTGTCGGCCGTGTCAGTGCCGAGGAACACCGCGAAATTGTCCGTGGTTTTACCAGCTTCATGTCGGGAAATACGGGCCCGGTCACGAGGCGCTTAAAGAAGGAAATGGAGGAAGCTGCCGGCGAGTTAGACTTCGAGCGCGCCGCTAGTCTGCGCGACAACCTCGCTGCCATCGACAAGGTCATGGAGCGGCAGTCAGTCGTGCTTTCCGACGCCGCCGATGCCGACTTTATTGCGCTAGCAACCGACGAACTGGAAGCGGCCGTGCAGATTTTCCATGTTCGGGCGGGACGTATTTACGGTCAGCGCGGCTGGGTAGTGGAGAAGTCCGGCGAGTACGCGACTACGGAGTTTCGAGAGGGAGAAACTGACCCCAGCTTGGGTGGGCTGCTAACGCAGTTCCTGACACAGTTCTATGGCGACGCCGCCAAGCACGCGGATGTCGACGGCGATGAATCAACCACTGCCGCCCAGGTTGTGCCACGCGAAATTCTCGTTCAGGCCACGCCCGACGAGCTTGACGAGGTTACTGCATTTTTGGCCGATATTCGTGGCACTAATGTGGATATTCGCGTCCCACAGCGCGGTGACAAGCGGACGCTCATGGAGACCGTGCAGAAAAATGCAGCTGAAGCGCTGCGCCAGCACAAGCTAAAGCGAAGTGGAGATCTAACTACTCGATCGCAGGCTCTCTCCGAACTTCAGGACGCGCTGTTTATGGATGAAGCGCCGCTGCGTATCGAATGCACTGACATCTCGCATATTCAGGGCACCGATGTGGTGGCCTCGTTGGTGGTCTTCGAGGATGGATTGCCCAAGAAGTCCGACTACCGCCGCTACCGAATCAAAGATGCAGCGGGTGACGGTCGCTCGGACGACGTCGGTTCTATCGCTGAGGTTGTGCGCCGTCGTTTTCTGCGCCATAACGAGGACAAGCTCGCCATGCCCGATGATGCAAGCGAGATGTTCGTCGAAGAGACGACTGATGCCGTCGATGAGCAGTCGCGGAGTAACCGCAAGTTTGCCTACCCGCCACAGTTGTTCATCGTCGACGGTGGTGCACCGCAGGTCGCAGCCGCACAGGCGGTCCTCGATGAACTCGAGGTCACCGATGTGACGTTGGTGGGGATTGCCAAGCGCTTAGAAGAGCTGTGGATTCCCGACGATGATGAGCCGCTCATTCTGCCGCGTAATTCGGAAGCGATGTACCTAATCCAGCGAATTCGTGATGAGGCGCACCGCTTTGCCATTAATTATCACCGCCAGCAGCGATCTAAACGCATGCGCTCGTCGATGCTTGATGGCATTAAGGGGCTGGGGCCAGCACGCCGCAGTGAGTTGGTCAAGCACTTTGGTTCCGTTGCGGCGCTGAAGAAGGCCAGCGTCGAGCAGATCGAAGAAGTGGCTGGTTTCGGGCCGATGCTCGCGAAAACTGTTTACGATTACCTCCATCCAGACGAGAAGTCGTCAGAACCAAACTCGGATGTCGGTCCGGGAGAGTAGGCGTAGAAGTAGGTAAACAAGTGGCTAAAACCGCACTTGAAACAGTGCTAGGGGGTTTACTTCCGCTAGTAAAACCGAGAGCGGTTGGGCGGAATTGTATTAGAGTGATGGCATGATTACTTCGGGTTATTCCCCTCAGGCTGAAAAGTCACTTGTGTTGATTACCGGCATGTCCGGTTCCGGACGCAATACGGCCGCCAGCGTCTTGGAGGAGATGGGCTGGTATGTCGCAGACAACCTGCCCCCGGAGTTGATTATGCGCATGGTCGAGTTGTCGTTTGAAGCGGACTCTCCAGTAGAGCGCCTCGCTATCGTCACCGACGTGCGCTCGCGCGCGTTCGCCGGCAGTTTGGGGGAGGTGCTCGACGGACTCCGCAATGAGGGGCGCCAGCCCTATGTCATCTTCTTTGATGCCAACGACGACACCCTCATCGCCCGCTACGACTCTGTCCGCCGCACCCATCCGCTGCAGGAAAATGGCACGCTTTCACAGGGTATTGCCGCTGAACGTCAGATGTTGCTGCCAATAAAGGGCATGTCGGATTTAGTAGTGGATACCTCTGACATGAGCGTGCACGATTTGCGCCGTGAGTTAGAGCATCAGTTGTCGGATACCGCTAGCAAGATTCAGCAGATCACCATCGAATCTTTTGGGTTTAAGCACGGTGCGCCGCGCGATGCCGACATGCTTTTCGACGTCCGTTTTCTCCCCAATCCCTATTGGGTACCTGAGCTGCGTGCGGGCCGCGGTACCAATAAAGCCGTGGCCGACTACGTGCTGTCCCAACCTGAGTCTCAGGGGTTTTTGGACAACGTCACAAACTTGATTGAATTGGTTTTGCCCGGGTATCGCCGTGAGGGCAAGGGTTTTATGACTATCGCTGTGGGATGCACCGGAGGCCATCACCGAAGTGTGGCCATGTCGGAGGCGCTGGCTAAGAAGCTCGAGGGAGTTTCCGGGATCAACGTCAACGTCGTCCACCGCGATATTGACCGCAACTAGCGGTTTTCGTGGAGGTGTAGAAATTGACATCAATTACCAGTCTGGGTGGCGGTCATGGTCTATTTGCCACGCTGAGAGCTGACCGTCAGGTTGCGGACCATGTCACTGCGGTGGTCACTGTTGCCGACGATGGCGGATCCTCGGGTCGCCTTCGTCGTGAGCTGGGGCAGATTCCCCCTGGAGATCTTCGCATGGCACTCGCCGCGCTTTCCGCAGATACGGAAAAAGGCGATCTGTGGGAAAAGACACTGCAGCACCGCTTTGGCGGAACTGGCGCACTGGCAGGGCATGCGATTGGCAATCTGATTATCGCTGGACTCACCAGTGTGATGGGAAATGAAGTCGACGCCCTTGACGAAATCGGCCGGTTGCTGCAAATCCAGGGTCGCGTCGTGCCCATGTCGCCAATCCCGCTAGAGATTGAGGCCGAAGTCGTAGGCCTGGAGCAGGATGCCCGCGTCGTGCGCCAAGTCCGTGGCCAGGTCGCTGTGGCCACGACGCCTGGCCAGGTGCGCCGAATCCGGCTGATTCCTGAGACTCCGCCGGCATCCGAGGAGGCCATTGAAGCTATCCTCAATGCTGATTTGGTGACGCTGGGTCCGGGTTCGTGGTTCACTTCGGTTCTGCCACATCTGCAGGTGCCCGGGCTGCGGGACGCTCTGCAAGAAACCAAGGCCACAACCGTGGTGGTGCTGAATCTTGTCGCCGAGCCGGGGGAGACCGCCGGTTTTTCTTCCGAACGGCACATCCACATGCTCACGCAGCACGCACCTAATTTGAAGCTCAATTACGTGCTTGTCGACGACAACACGCCGCTCGCGGATACCGAACGAGAATACCTGCAGCGAGCGGCGGATAGCCTAGACGCGCAGGTTGTCTTCGCCGATGTGCAAGAAGTTGATGACCACGGAGCTCTGACGGGTCGGCATTCGCCGGAGAAACTAGCTGTCGCACTTCGTCAGTTCCTCTAAAGCGTCCGGCCAATCGAGGGTTTTTATGCACTCTCCTGCGAGGATGCAACAGACAATCAACTAATTGCCACTCGATTGGTACCGGATACTATCCTTGAGGTTTATTGCTAAAGCTCAAATGGGGTTAATTTCACCTAGATTAACCAGGCCCAAACCCAGCTCGTACACATGAAATGAGGATGGACAGCATCGTGGCATTGACGGCGAAGGTCAAAGACGAACTAGCCCGCGTGTCAGTTTCGCAGGAAAGCGCTCAGGCAGCGGAGATTGCGACCCTGTTCCGCTTCGCAGGAGGACTCCACCTGGTGGCAGGTTCGATTGTGCTGGAGGCTGAGTTGGATTCCGGCGCTGTCGCACGCCGCCTGCGCTCCATGCTGGCCGAACTCTACGATGTCAAAGCCAGCCTCAATGTCTTGTCTCCCGGTGGCTTGCGAAAGACCTCGAAGTACATCGTGCGGGTAACCGATGGCGCGGAGCTCGTCGTTAGGCAAACTGGCCTGATTGACTCTGCAGGACGTCCCGTACGTGGGCTACCACGCAAGCTGATCATGGGGCAGAAAATTGATCAAGAAGCTGCATGGCGGGGTGCTTTTTTGGCACATGGTTCACTGACTGAGCCGGGGCGTTCCTCAGCTTTGGAAGTCACTGCTCCTTCTGCTGAAGCGGCACTCGCATTGGTGGGATGTGCTCGTAGGCTCGGAATTACGGCTAAGAGCAAGGAGAATAAATCCCGCGGTGGCGATCGCGTAATCATCCGGGAGGGCGATGCAATCGGTGCGCTGCTGACGCGAATGGGAGCCCAGACTACTCGCCTGCAGTGGGAAGAACAGCGTATGCGTCGTGAAGTGCGAGCGACGGCCACCCGCTTGGCAAACTTCGACGATGCCAACCTGCGGCGCTCGGCTCGTGCGGCCGTTATTGCAGCAGCGCGAGTAGAGCGTGCTTTAGAGATTCTCGGTGACGATGTACCAGACCATTTGGTGTCTGCAGGACAGCTGCGCATCGAGCACAAGCAGGCTTCACTGGAAGAACTTGGGCAGCTGGCCAATCCGCCAATGACCAAGGACGCCGTCGCAGGACGCATCCGCCGTTTGCTCTCCATGGCGGACAAAAGAGCAAACGAACTCGGAATTCCCCCCACAACTGCAGTCGTTACAGACGAACTTTTTGACAAAGAAGTTGACGAGTAAAGCACCTGTTATGCCTAGTCAGGTGCGTAATTTTTGATAAATCTCCGTTTATTTGGGATTTTCGCACCAAACCACCGCTGCGCGAATGAAAAACCCAACGTACACTTCTGTAGTGAACCTGTTGGAGCGCAATCAGCGCCCTGACAAGTGGCATCGATTCGCCAATCCATTAAGGAGATTATTGTGACGGTTCGTGTAGGTATTAACGGTTTTGGTCGCATTGGCCGCAACTTCTTCCGCTCCCTGCTCGCTGCAGGCGCTGACCTGGAAGTCGTTGCTGTAAACGACCTCACTGATAACAAGACCCTGGCTCACCTGCTCAAGTACGACTCCATCATGGGCAAGCTTGACGCAGAGGTCACCTACGACGATGAGTCCCTCACCGTCAACGGCAAGCGCATCGCGGCATACGCTGAGCGTGACCCGAAGGACCTGCCGTGGGGCAAGCACGAGGTCGACATCGTCATTGAGTCCACCGGTTTCTTCACCGATGCCAACGCTGCCAAGGCTCACATCGAGGCTGGCGCCAAGAAGGTCATCATCTCCGCTCCGGCTAAGAACGAAGACGCAACCTTCGTTGTCGGTGTTAACCACACTGACTACGACCCGGAGAAGCACAACATCATTTCGAACGCTTCTTGCACCACCAACTGCCTGGCTCCGATGGCTAAGGTCCTGGACGACAAGTTCGGCATCGAGCGCGGTCTCATGACCACCATCCACGCATACACCGGTGACCAGCGTCTGCACGACGCTCCGCACAAGGACCTGCGTCGCGCCCGCGCTGCTGCTCTGAACATTGTTCCGACCTCCACCGGTGCTGCAAAGGCAGTCGCTCTGGTTCTGCCGCAGCTCAAGGGTCTGCTGGACGGCTACGCACTGCGTGTTCCGACTCCGACCGGCTCTGTCACCGACCTGACCTTCACTGCGAAGAGCGAGGTCACCGTCGAGTCCGTTAATGCTGCCATCAAGGAAGCTGCTGAGGGCGAGCTCAAGGGTGTTCTGGGCTACAACGAGGACCCAATCGTTTCCAAGGACATCGAGGGCGACCCGCGTTCCTCTATCTTCGACGCACCGCTGACCAAGGTCATCGGCGATCAGGTCAAGGTTGTCTCCTGGTACGACAACGAGTGGGGCTACTCCAACCGCCTCGTCGACCTGGCTGTCTACGTCGGTGAGCGCCTCTAATAACTCACCTGGTTAATCCCAGACCCCGAACGGGCCGGGGTGGTTGTGCCTGAGTAGGGCACGCCACCCACGGCCCGTTTTTTACACACTTTCACAAGGATTTCATTGAGATGACTGTTAAGACTGTCAAAGACCTGATCAACGAAGGTATTGAAGGCCGTTACGTCCTCGTCCGCTCCGACTTTAACGTTCCGTTGAAGGACGGCGTTATCACCGATCCGGGTCGAATCGATGCTTCGCTGCCCACCCTGTCCGCGCTTGTCGAGGCCGGTGCCAAGGTCGTTGTTATGGCTCACCTGGGTCGCCCGAAGGGCGAGGTTAAGTCCGAGTTCTCCCTGGCCCCGGTCGCTGAGGCGCTGTCTGAGCGCCTGGAGCAGTACGTCGCGCTCGCCGGTGATGTCTCCGGTGAGGACGCGCACGAGCGCGCTAATGGCCTGACCGAGGGCGATGTACTCTTGTTGGAGAACGTCCGCTTCGATCCGCGCGAGACCTCCAAGGACGAGGCAGAGCGCGCCGAGTTCGCAGCCGAGCTGGCTGCACTTGTTCCGGACGGAGCATTTGTTTCTGACGGTTTCGGTGTTGTTCACCGCGCCCAGGCTTCCGTCTTCGACATCGCTAAGAAGCTGCCGCACTACGCCGGCAATCTGGTTCAGGCTGAGCTTGAGGTTCTGCGCAAGGTTGCAGAGACCCCGGAGAAGCCGTACACCGTCGTGCTCGGCGGTTCCAAGGTTTCCGACAAGCTGGGCGTTATTGAGGCTCTCGCGCCGAAGGTTGACTCCCTGGTCATCGGCGGCGGCATGTGCTTCACCTTCCTGGCTGCCAAGGGCTACGCCGTTGGCGCATCCCTGCTGCAGGAAGAGATGATTGACACCTGTAAGGATCTCCTGGACCGCTACGGCGATAAGATCGTTCTGCCAACCGACGTAGTTGTGGCTGACAAGTTCGCTGCAGACGCTGAAAACAAGGTGGTAGACGCCACCGAGATTCCGGAAGGCTGGATGGGCCTGGACATCGGACCGGCTTCCGCCGAGGCATTCGGCAAGGTGCTCGCTGAGTCCAAGACTGTGTTCTGGAACGGCCCGATGGGCGTGTTCGAGATGGAGGCTTTCGCAGCTGGCACCCGCGAGGTTGCACAGGCCATCATCGATGCCACCACTAACAACGGTTGCTTCTCCGTCGTCGGTGGCGGCGACTCCGCAGCGGCAGTACGTACTCTGGGGTTGAACGAGGACGGCTTCAGCCACATCTCCACCGGTGGTGGCGCTTCGCTGGAGTTCCTCGAGGGTAAGACTCTGCCGGGCGTCTCCGTCCTGGAAGACTAAGATTTTTCCACCACCGGATTTTCATCGCTTAAAAATCCGCTAGTTGATAGGGAAGTGAATTCCACCACTATGGCACGTACACCATTTATTGCTGGTAACTGGAAGATGAACCTGAACCATCTCGAGGCTATCGGTGTGGTGCAGAAACTCGCGTTCGCTCTGCCGAAGGAGTACTACGACAAGGTTGACGTCGCTGTCATCCCGCCGTTTACCGACCTGCGTTCGGTCCAGACTCTGGTTGAGGGCGATAAGCTCGGCGTCACTTACGGCGCGCAGGATGTCTCAGTCCACGAGTCCGGCGCTTACACCGGCGAGATTTCCGCATCGATGCTGGCAAAGCTCGGCTGCACCTGGGTCGTCGTTGGTCACTCCGAGCGTCGCGATATGCACGCAGAGGACGATGAGCTGGTCGCAAAGAAGGCCAAGGCAGCACTGCGCGAGGGCATGAACCCAATCGTCTGTGTCGGCGAGCCGCTGGAGGTCCGAGAGGCCGAAGAGCACGTCGATTACGTTGTCTCTCAGGTCAAGGGATCCCTGGCTAACCTGACCAACGCTGAGCTGGCCAAGACCGTCATCGCTTACGAGCCGGTCTGGGCTATCGGCACCGGTAAGGTCGCATCGGCTGCAGACGCTCAGGAAGTCTGTGCAGCTATCCGCGAGACCGTCGCTGAAATTGCGGACGAGAACATCGCAAAGGAAATGCGCATCCTCTACGGTGGTTCCGTCAAGGCCGAGAACGTCGCTGAGATCGTCGGCAAGCCCGATGTCGACGGCGGCCTCGTCGGTGGCGCTTCGCTCGACGGTGAAGCATTCGCGAAGCTCTGCGCACTTGCTGCAGATGCCGCTCAGAACGCCTAAGTGCATATAAATTCAGAACAACTGATAAGATAGGCGCCATGCGCGACCCCGGATTGGTTTTATTGATCCTCATAAAACCGATTCGGGGTTATTGCCTTTAGGCGGACTCAACCCAGGCACACCGACTGGCAATGTTTTAGCGCAATACATTTCCCGAGGCTTTCTACTTGGAATGCCCGGCAATTTTCAAAGGACGTGCTCAATGAACGAACAAGTACATCGTGACACTGACCGACACACTGCAAGCAATGAGCAATCTTCATCGACCGCTACCGCGAAGCAGCAGGACTTGCTCTGGGAGGATATTCGCCACCTGGGTCGAATTCTTGGGCAGGTAATCCGCGAGCAAGAGGGTGACGAGGTCTTTAACCTGGTCGAAAATGCTCGCCGCGCAGCCTTCGAACTCCATCGTGGCGATGGCGACATCGAGAAGCTCACCGGCCTCTTCCGCGATATTGACCCGGCCGAGGCAAGCCCGGTCATCCGTGCTTTCACGCACTTCGCACTTTTGGCCAACCTCGCTGAGGATTTGCACGAGGAGCTGGGCATCGAGGCCTCTCTAGATGCTGGCGATCCGCCGAAGGACTCCACACTGGAGGCAACATGGCAGAAGCTTCGCGACGCCAAGGTTTCCAGCAGCGCCATTGCGGACATGATGGACCACATTGAGGTCGTCCCGGTTCTGACCGCACACCCAACGGAAACTCGTCGTCGCACAGTGTTCGATGTGCAGAAGCACATCACGGCCGCAATGCGTCGCCGCCACGAGATCCAGGCAGCCCCGTTGAATGCACGTACCGCGGACCGACTTGCTGAGATTGATGCCGATATCCGTCGCCGTATCCTTACGCTGTGGCAAACGGCTCTGATTCGCATGAATCGCCCGGATATTCGCGACGAGGTCGAGGTTGGTCTTCGCTACTACCAGCTTTCTCTGCTGGAAGCTGTGCCACAGATTAACCGAGACGTCGTCAAGCACTTGCGTCAGCTCGGCGGCAACAAGTTGCCGGCTAACCCAACGATTCGCATGGGTTCGTGGATCGGCGGTGACCACGACGGCAACCCATACGTGACGGAGGAGACGCTGCGCTATGCCTCCGATAGGGCGGCGGGTACGATTCTGCGTCACTACTTCTCGCAGTTGCACCTGCTGGAGCGCGAGCTCAGTCTCAGCGACCGCCTGACCAAGGTCACCGTGGATCTGGTCGCTCTGGCCAGCCGCGGCCACAATGACGTACCTAACCGCGAAGATGAGCCGTACCGTCGTGCGGTTCACGGTATCCGCGGTCGCGTGGCGGCAACAGCGGTGAACTTCTTCGACGAGTCCATCATCGAGGGCGACTGGTCGGAATTCACTCCGTATGACAGCGCCGAGGAGCTACTTGAAGAGCTCTCGATTATCGACGACTCACTGCGGTCCAGCCACGATGACCTCATCGCCGATCACCGCCTGCGCGATCTGATTGATTCAGTCGAAGTATTTGGTTTCCACCTCTACTCGATTGATATCCGCCAGAATTCGGACTCTCATGAGGAAATCCTCACCGAGCTGTTCTCCGCTGCCGGTGTGGTGGACAACTACGCGGGATTGAAGGAAGCCGACAAGGTCGAACTGCTGACCAAGGAACTGCAGTCCTCCCGTCCGCTGGTTTCGACTTCCGCAGATCTTTCCGAAGCTACGGCTCGCGAGCTAGGCATTATGCGTGCGGCATCTCGTGCGGTGCGCAAGTACGGTCACGACGCGGTACCGCACTGCATCATTTCGATGTGTACATCGGTCTCCGACCTGCTGGAGCCGATGATTCTGCTCAAGGAAGTCGGTCTGATTCGCCCGAATGGCTCCCAGCCGACCGGTTCTGTTGACGTCATTCCGCTGTTCGAAACCATCGAAGACCTGCAGGCTGGTGCCGACGTGCTGCGTGCTGCGTGGGACATTCCGGTCTACCGCGCATACGTGTCCGCACGCGGAGATCTGCAGGAAGTCATGCTCGGCTACTCCGACTCCAACAAGGATGGCGGGTACTTCGCTGCAAACTGGGCGCTTTACGACGCGGAGGTCGCAATCGTGGCAGCCGCGAAGGACAACGACATTCGCCTGCGTCTCTTCCACGGCCGCGGAGGTACTGTCGGCCGTGGTGGCGGTCCGTCCTACGAGGCAATCCTGGCGCAGCCGTCGGGTGCAGTCCAGGGGTCCGTGCGTATCACTGAGCAGGGCGAGATTATCTCTGCAAAGTACGGTCACCCTGCAGCGGCACGCAGGAACCTCGCCGCGCTGGTTTCGGCAACGATTGAGTCGACTCTGCTCGATGTTGATGATCTGAAAAACCCAGCTCGCGCCCACCAGATTATGTCGGAGATTTCCGACCTGTCTCGCGAGGCCTACTCGAAGCTCATGCACGAGGACCCGGGCTTTATTGACTTCTTCACGTCGTCGACCCCGGTCGATGAGATCGGCAGCCTGAACATCGGTTCGCGTCCGACCTCACGCAAGCAGACCCAGACCATTTCTGACCTGCGCGCAATTCCGTGGGTACTGTCCTGGTCGCAGCAGCGTTCTATGGTGCCGGGCTGGTTTGGTGTCGGCTCTGCACTGCAGGAGTGGATCGGCGAAGACGAAGACGGTTCCCGCCTGGCTGAGCTCCGTCAGCTCAACGAGATTTGGCCGTTCTTCAATTCGGTGCTGTCGAACATGGCGCAGGTCATGTCCAAGGCTGACCTGAACCTGGCGCGCGCCTACGCTAGCCTGTGCCAAGATAAGGCCGACGGTGAGCGCATCTACGGCATCATCAAGGCTGAGTTCGACCTGACTTTGGAGATGTTCCTGAAGGTAACCGGGTACAAGCACCTGCTGGAGGACAACCCGCTGCTCAGGCGCTCGGTGGACATGCGCTTCCCGTACCTTATGCCGCTGAACATCATCCAGCTGGAGATGCTGCGTCGCTACCGTGCCGGCGATAATCGCGACAAGGTGCGTCGGGGCATTCAGCTGACCATGAATGGTCTGGCAACTGCACTGCGCAACTCCGGCTAGGAATTCGCCTAGGGATACGGCTAGGGATACCTAGCCAGCGGCGCAATTGCGCTAGTATAGTTGGAGTTCTTAAAGAAGCGACGTTTCAAAAGGAAGTGCGCGTGTACCTCGCCATTCAGATTGTCCTGGTCATCACATCCATCCTGATGACGCTGTTCATCCTGCTCCACAAGGGTAAGGGTGGCGGACTGTCCAGCCTCTTTGGTGGCGGCATGCAGTCGAATCTGTCTGGTTCGACTGTGGTGGAGAAGAACCTTGACCGCGTCACTATTGTGACCGTGATTATCTGGTTGCTCTGCATTGTCCTGTTGCTGCTGTTCAATACTTTCGGCTGGTAGGTTCCGCACGCAGCACGCCCCACCGCAGGCCTTTAAGCAATAAAAATTCCCGTCGATAGCATTTCGCTTATCGACGGGAATTTGCTGTTTCTGGGCTGTTAGCGGTGAAGCGGAAGCCTAGAGCTGCGCAGCCGCAGCATCGTCAACAAAGACAACGGTTTCCTGAACACCGCGAACCCCGGCCGCCGGCCACTGCGCTGGGTCGTCCTGCTGAGCGATAGCTGCAATTGCCTCAGCCTTTTCGCCGCCCGCTACAAGTAGCCACACACGCTGAGAGCTGGCGATGGCCGGCATCGTCAACGTGATGCGGGTCGGCGGTGGCTTCGGGCAGTTATGCACGTCCACGACCAAGCGTTCCTGCTCAGCCAGCGCTGCGGTATGTGGGAAAATCGAGTTGATGTGTCCCTCTCCGCCCATACCAAGAAGGTGAAGGTCAAAGCCATTTGGAGCCTTCTCCCGAACGATAGCTTCGTAGCTTTCGGCGGCCTCCGTGGTGGTCACGCCGCTGTCGGCAGCGGCAAACTCGAAGATGTTTTCCTCCGGCACGCCGACAGGGGACAAGAGACGCTTACGAGCAGCCAACGCATTGCGATCTGCCGAGTCGGCAGCGACAAAGCGTTCATCTCCGAAGAACACCAGGACTCGGTTCCAGTCGATGTCTCCGGAATCGTCGGCAAGCGCACTGAGCAAAGCGGTACCTGCGCCGCCACCGGTGAGAACGACGCGTACGAAACCGTCATCGGTGACCGGAGAGGCGTTGCCATGTAGGACGGCGACAACCGCATCGATGAAGCGCTGACGTGCAGCCTCGACGATGCCCGCCTGGTCAGCGGCGCGGTGGAACTGAGGGGCAGGGACGGTATTCGACGCGTTATCGGTGGTCACTTGTCAGAGACTCCTGGTTCGTTAGCGAAGCTAGTTGTTGTGGACGTCGGAGGTTGCATTCCCACCGTGTGAATCTGGCTGAGGCCACGCAGGGCACGTCCGTAGGCAGTATCGTGGTCGAGGTGACGCAGCTCCTCTGCCAAACATTCGGAGCGTGTTGGACGCGATACTGCAACCTTGAACGGGGGCTTTTCTCCGTTGGTGACCGATGCAGTGGTGGCGCTTTCAATATCGATACGCAAAGTCTGGCCATTTTCACGCTCAAAGGCGACGGAGGTCACCGGTGGCTTGGCGCGGCCCTTTTCGTCCACCGGAATCTTCTTCTCACCGGTGGAGTAACGGTTGACCGGCAGCCCCAGGCGATCTGCCAACCAGCCGGCGGCGACCTCGACCGATGGCGAGTCTTGTGGGCCGTAGATGGACACGGAGGTCACCGGCGAGTGCGGCGGCAAGTCGAAAGCGGATGCCAACACACCGCGCCAGTTCGTCAGCCGCGACCAGCTCAGGTCGGAATCGCCGGGCGTGTAGCCCGTACGGCGCGTGTAGATAGCGTTGCTATTCGGGTCACACAGTGAATCGGTGATACGGCGCTGGGCAATTCGGCCGATTGGTGTCGCCGCTGGGACCTGCGGCGCCTCAGAAGGCCACCACGCCACGACCGGCGTATCCGGCAGCAGCAGGGGAGTCACCACAGAGCTGTGGTGCTGACCAATCTCTCCGGACATGTGCATAACGACGATCTCAGCGGCACCGGCATCACCACCGACGCGGAGTTCCGCGTCAAGGCGATTGTCCAGGCGTGGATCATCGGAGACCAATACCAGCACACGGGATGGGTGCTCGCGGGAAACGGAGTTGACCGTGGAAATAATGTTTTCCAGGTCGTCTTCGCTCTTGGCCAAAACAATCAAGGTGAGGACACGTCCTGTGGTGACAATGCCGCCCTGCTCTCGAAGCTGCACCAACTGACGAGCAATGCTCGCGGTGTCAGTATCTGGCAAATTGACGATCATGAAAGTGTTCTTTCTGTCAGAAAATTCTTAAGAAGTGAGAGGTTGGCAACCTATGGCCGTCGCCAAGCGCGACCGTCGCGCTCGAGCATGTGGTCAGCGGAGGAAGGCCCCCACGAACCTGCGGGGTAGCCCTCGGGACGACCGCGCTTGGCCCAGTACTCGATGATGGGGTCAAGAATCTTCCAGGACAGCTCGACTTCCTCGTTGGTGGGGAAGAGGCTGGCCTCGTCGAGAAGCGCATCCAGAATTAGGCGCTCGTAGGCCTCTGGCGACTGCTCGGTAAACACCTCGGAGTAGGAGAAATCCATGTTGACATCGCGCACCTCCATGGCCGAGCCCGGGACCTTCGAGCCGAAGCGCATGAGCACGCCCTCGTCTGGCTGAACACGGATGACCATTGCGTTCTGGCCGAGAGCGGCAGTCATTGTCTCTGCGAAGGGCAGGTGAGGTGCGGACTTAAAGACCAGCGCAATTTCAGTGACGCGGCGGCCGAGGCGCTTGCCGGTGCGCAGGTAGAAGGGGACACCGGCCCAGCGACGGGAGTTGATCTGCAGCGTACAGGCGGCGTAGGTCTCGGTCGTGGATTCGGGGTCGAAGCCTTCCTCATCGCGCAGCCCCGGCACGAAGTTGCTGCCCTGCCAATCCGCCGTGTACTGGCCACGAGCGGTGTATTTCGAAAACGGACGCACTGGCTCGACGGCACGCAGAACCTTAATCTTTTCCGCCTGCAGCTCTTCCGGGGTAAAGGCGATGGGCTCTTCCATTGCCACCAGCGCCAGGAGCTGGAGTAGGTGGTTCTGAATCACGTCACGAGCTGCACCAATACCGTCGTAGTAGCCAGCGCGACCGCCCAAACCAATGTCCTCGGCCATGGTGATCTGGACGTGGTCAATGTAGTGAGAATTCCACATCGGATCGAACAACTGGTTGGCAAAACGCATGGCCAGAATGTTCTGGACGGTTTCCTTGCCCAGGTAGTGGTCGATGCGGAACACAGCGTCTTCTGGGAAGACCGAGTTCACAATCCGGTTGAGTTCCTGAGCGGAGGCTAGATCGTGTCCGAATGGCTTCTCAATAATCACGCGACGCCAATAATCCTCGCCCGACTGCGCCAGCCCCGAACGATCGAGCTGATGACAGACATCGGGGAAGTTAGCCGGCGGAATGGACAGGTAGTAGGCCCAGTTGCCAGCGGTGCCGCGGGAGCGATCGAGCTCCTCAAGTTGTGCGGCCAGGCGATCGAAGGCCTCGTCATCGGTGAAGGTACCGGTGACAAAGTGAATGCCCTCAGCCAGGCGCTGCCAGACACTCTCACGGAAGTCTGTGCGGGCGCCCTGTTCCACTGCGGTGCGCACATAATCCTCAAAGTCCTGTTTCGACCATTCGCGACGACCGTAGCCAACCAACGCGAAGGAGGCAGGCAGTAGACCGCGGTTGGCCAGATCATAGATGGCAGGCAGAAGCTTCTTTCGGGCCAGATCGCCCGTCACTCCGAAAATCACCATGCCACCCGGGCCGGCAATACGCGGCAGGCGTTTATCCTGCGGGTCACGCAGCGGGTTGATGTATCCGTCGTGGTTGGTGCTGTCGTCTCCGTTGTGCGGAGAGCTGGCAGTAGGGGAGTTCGAATCGTTGCGTTGCAGAGAATCACTCACGGTTTACATAATGTCATATCGAGAAAAGTCCGGTGGAATCGTTTCCGATTCCTCCGATGGGGTCTTGACGGGTCCCTTTCTTCTGCCTTAGGTTTATGACCTAGGTGGTATACCCATAAACCACGGAGGTGTATATGCAGGCGAAGGAGGCGGACCCTCGGCCCATCTACGTCCAGATCGCCGAGGATCTGAAATCAATGATTTTGTCCGGGGAGCTCTCGGCTGAGGATCGTGCCCCTTCAACCAAGGAGCTCTCGGAGTTCTATCAGGTCAACCCAACCACGGCCGCCAAGGCCATGACGGAACTGTCGATGGTGGGGCTTGTGGAGAAGAAAAGAGGACTCGGCATGTTTGTCACTCCAGACGCCCGTGAGCGCATTCGCGCTGAGCGTCGTGAAGCGTTCCAGCGCACCTACATCGAGCCGTTAAAAGTGGAGGCCGGCATTCTCGGCCTCACGCTCCACGACATCATCGCCATGCTGGAGGAGGAGAAATGAGCATCTACGGCGTGATTGGCCCCAACGGCGCCGGCAAGACTTACTACCTGCGTACCCTCGCGCAGATGCCTACGGCGGCCCTGGCGAAGGCTGCACCCGACACCCAGGTCTTCGGTGCCACCCCGCGCGAATATTTCCAGATCCTGCGCACCGGCTGGGATCAGCTCGATGTGCCCCACGCGGAGTCCCTCCTCGATTTCCCCGCTGACACCCCTATCAAAAAGCTCAGCCTGGGCCAGCGCCAGCTGCTCATCGCCGCTGCCACCCTGGCATCGGGCAAGGAAGCATTGCTTTTCGACGAGCCCTTCAACGGCCTCGATGTCGAGCACCGCGCCACATTGCGCGGCATGCTTATCGACTCGGCCGAATCGGCCAACCTTGTGGTCACCTCGCAGCACTCCCAGGATCTAGCCGGCCTAGTCGACACCTTGATTGTCATCCACAAGCAGGATGCGTACGGGCCCTATGACGTCGATAAGCTGCGCGCTAGCCATCCGGTGCTGCGAGGCCCTACGGATCTCGTGGCGCAGGTGGCCGGCCCAGTGCTCGCTAAGAAAACCCTCGGCGAGCGCTGCGAGGCAATCCTGTCTACAGAGCTCAGTTCGTCTGCCGCTGCGCATGCCCGCGCCCTCGGCGTTGAGGTGAGCTACCTCGACCCCGCGGCCCTCATCGACCTCGCAAGCACCTCCTCCTACATCGAACGGAGCAAGAAATGAGCACCGGAGCTTTCATCGCGACCAACAAGAAAACCTTCCTCGGTGTTGCCGCCGTGGCCATCCTGTACTCGGCCTTCGGGCGCATGCTCGTAGGCAGCGGAACCGGCAACACCTTGCTTGGCATTATCGCGCTGGGCATCCTCTTCCTCATCACAGCCCGGCGTTCGGTCACCTTGCGTGACTACGGCGTGAGCACCGCCCGCTGGGTACGCTCCGCAATCATCGCAATCTTGGGCACATCGTTGGTGGCTACCGCCTTCATCGTCACGGCGATGGTCATCGAACAGAACAAGTCCGGTTACTACCGCGGATTCGATAGCTTCATTGTCACCTCCGGACCGGCCCTGTTTCCGGACACTAACGGGGAGCTGTACATGATTGAGGATTCCGGGCAGAACTACACCACAGTTCTGCTCACCGCGCTGTGCGTCTTCTTGAGCTTCCTCATGGCTACCGTGGCGAGCACCGCAGTCGGCACCGTCGCCGGCGCGAAGGGCACTCGTGCAGGATCGATCACCATTGGCCTGGCCCTGGTCACGCTCTTCCTATTTAGCTATCTGCTGGACGTGACCGACTCCGTACCGGGCGCCCCCTGGCCGGCTGTGCCGATCTTTGCCTCAATCATCACCGTAATCTCTGCGTTCGTGATGGCCTGGGCATTAAAGGAAGAGAAACGCCCGCTGCCCACTGTGCGCCCCGCCTTCGCCGCGTCCTAGCACCAATAGAAAAGCTCCCCGCGCAGGGGAGCTTTTTCATGTCCAGCGTTGAACATGCGGGTTAAGTAACACAACAGGCGAACCGAAACTGACAACCCCAAAAGTTACGGGCTGCAGATGTGAAACTGTGCAAGTTTATGACACCTTCAGGCTATTCTTCGGGCCGTTTTTGACATAAACGCAGTCAGTAACTCGAATCGCCAGGCGACCTGCTGGCGCCAGCCAGAAACGCAGCCACTACCAACAGGCACCTAGATAATCAGCAGGCTTACTTCAGCTGCTCCATGCGCTGTGCAATCGACTCGAGCAAGGACTGCCAGGAGTCCACGAACTTCTCCACGCCCTCGCGCTCCAGGACAGCGAAGACGTCATCGAGGTCGATGCCAATCTCGCTGAGCTGAGTCATAACGGCATTGGCTGCTTCCCCCTGGCCGCTGACGGCGTCGCGAACCTCGCCCTCGAAGCCCCCGGCAGCACGCAGCGTCTTCTCCGGCATGGTATTCACAGTCTGCGGTGCAGCCAGCTCAGTGACGTAGAGGGTGTCCGGGTAAGCCGGGTTCTTCACACCGGTCGAAGCCCACAGCAGGCGCTGCGGCTTAGCACCGGCGTTTTCCAGCTGTGCCCAGCGAATATTCTGCGCCGAGAAAGTCTCCTCGAACTTGGCGTAAGCTGCACGGGCATTGGCCAGACCAGCCTTGCCGCGCAGAGCCAGGGCCTCCTCGGAGCCGATCTTGTCCAGACGAGCATCGATTTCGGTGTCAACGCGGGAAACAAACAGCGACGCAACAGAGTGAACCGAAGCCAGGTCTACGCCGTTGTCCTTCGCACGCTCAATGCCCTCGATGAACGCATCAATGACCTGCAGGTAGCGCTCCACCGAGAAAATCAGGGTGACGTTTACCGAGATTCCCTCGGACAGAGCCTGGGTGACAGCCGGCAGGGAAGCATCGGTCGCCGGAATCTTAATCATCGCGTTCTGCTTGCCGACGCGCTCCCAGAGCTTACGGGCCTGCGCAATCGTGGCCTCGTAGTTGTCGGCGTAGCGAGGATCGACCTCGATGGACACACGGCCATCGACACCGTCGGTTTCTTCGGATACACCAGCGAAAAGGTCACAGGCATCGCGGACGTCGTCGATTGCCATCGCGAACACAGCATCTGCCGGGTTCGCACCCTCTGCAGTGAGCTGCGCCAGCTGAGAGTCGTAATCCTCACCGGCGGTCATCGCCGAAGAGAAGATTGCCGGGTTAGTAGTGACACCGACAACCCGAAGCTCTTCAATAAGATTTTTCAAATCGCCCGAGGTGAGGCGCTGGCGCGAAAGATCGTCGAGCCACGCCGAAGTCCCTACCTTGGCGAGCGCTTCCATCGTGGTGTTTCCCATAGTGTTTAACGCCTTTCTGTCAATACCGCTTCGTTGCCTAAAGACTTCGCTAAAAGTTGTATGTCCTTAAACTACTGTGCGTCACAAACAATACTGGCGCTACCGGAGCGCGGTACGGTTTTCACAAATCCCGTCCCGACAACGGCCGATAGCGCCAGGTTTTAACAAACTTACTTAGCAGCCTCGATGGACTCCTTGGCGGCATCGACAACAGCCTCTGCTGTGATGCCGAACTTCTCGAACAGCTCCTTGTACGGAGCCGATGCACCGAAGTGCTCCAGGGAGACAGCGCGACCAGCATCACCCAGGTGGCGGTACCACGGCATTGCAATACCGGCCTCAACCGAGACACGAGCGCGGACGGACTTCGGCAGAACCTGCTCGCGGTAGGCATCGTCCTGCTGCTCGAACCAGTCAAGACACGGAACGGAGACAACGCGGGCGCTGACGCCTTCCTCAGCCAGCTTGTCAGCAGCTTCGACAGCGAGGTGAACTTCCGAACCGGTAGCCATCAGGATGACGTCCGGGGTCTCCTTGGCGCCGTCGACAAGCACGTACGCACCACGACGGACGCCCTCAGCGGCCTTCTCCTTGGTGCCTTCCAGGACCGGAACGTTCTGGCGGGTCAGAGCCAGAGCCTTCGGGCCTGCCTCGCCCTGAAGAACAGCGGCCCAAGCCTGAGCGGTCTCGTTCGCGTCAGCCGGGCGGACAGTGGACACACCCGGGATAGCGCGCAGCGAAGCCAGCTGCTCAACCGGCTGGTGCGTCGGACCGTCTTCGCCCAGACCAATGGAGTCGTGGGTCCAGACATAAATAGGGGAGATGCCCATCAGCGATGCCAGGCGGACAGCCGGACGCATGTAGTCCGAGAAGATAAGGAAGGTGCCGCCGTACGGACGGGTACCACCGTGGAGCAGAATGCCGTTGAGGATCGAGCCCATGGCGTGCTCACGGATACCGAAGTGCAGGTTGCGGCCGTACGGGTCGGTGGTCCAGGTACCGGTGGTGATGGACTTCGGGCCGAAGGACGGCTCGCCCTTCAGGACGGTGTTGTTGGAGCCAGCCAGGTCAGCCGAGCCACCCCACAGTTCCGGCAGGGTCTTGCCCAGTGCCTGCAGCGCAGCCTCAGAAGCCTTACGGGTGGCAACACCCTTCTCGTCCGGCTCCCAGGTCGGCAGCTCAGCGTCGAAGCCCTCCGGCAGCTCGCCAGCGGTCAGACGGTCCAGCAGAGCCTTGCGCTCCGGGTTAGCCGCAGCCCACTCGTCGAACTTGACCTGCCACTGTGCGTGAGCCTCAGCACCACGCTCAACTAGCTTGCGGGTGTGCTCAATGACCTCGTCAGCGACGTCAAAGCTCTTGTCGGTATCGAAGCCGAGAGCTTCCTTGATGCCGACAATCTCCTCGCCACCAAGAGCAGCACCGTGCGATGCGCCGGTGTTCATCTTCGTCGGAGCCGGGTAAGCGATCACAGTGCGAACGCGAATGAAGGTCGGACGCTCCGTATCCTTCTTGGCCTCCTCGACAGCAGCCTCGAGTGCTGCGACGTCCTCGCCGCCGTCGACCTCAATGACCTGCCAGCCGTAAGCACGGTAGCGATCCGCGACATTCTCGGTGAAAGCAATGGTGGTGTCGTCCTCGATGGAGATGCCGTTGTCATCCCAGAAGACAATCAGGTTGCCCAGCTGCTGAGTGCCGGCCAGCGAGCCGGCCTCGGCAGTGACACCCTCCTGAACGTCACCATCAGAAGCGATGACGTACACGTAGTGATCAAACGGAGACTCACCCGGAGCAGCTTCCGGGTCGAACAGTCCACGTTCCCGTCGCGAAGCCATGGCAAAACCGACGGCCGACGCCAGCCCCTGACCCAGCGGGCCAGTGGTGATTTCCACGCCGTCAGTGTGGCCGTATTCCGGGTGACCCGGGGTGAGAGCGTCCCACGTACGCAGCGCCTTCAGGTCATCGAGCTCCAGGCCAAAACCGCCGAGGTACAGCTGGACGTACTGCGTCAGAGAGGTGTGACCACAGGAGAGAATGAAACGGTCACGGCCGATCCACTTCGTATCCTTCGGGTCATGGCGCATAACGCGCTGGTAAAGAGAGTAAGCCAGCGGTGCGAGGCTCATCGCAGTGCCGGGGTGCCCCGAACCTGCCTTTTCAACGGCGTCTGCGGCCAGCACACGGGCCGTATCAACGGCCTTCGTATCCAAGTCAGACCAGTCCGAGGGGTAGTTGCGCACAACCCGTGCTTCATGCTCAGTCGACAGTGTCACGTGAATGACTCCTAGTATCCAAATGGATTAGTAAAATTCTCCTCCATACTAACTAGGATTGCGCGCTCCGGGTTCAAACCGGGCCGAATAGCTGAGAGATAAGTCTCAGAGGGCGCGCCGCACATGCTTTACGACGGTCATTATTGGAACCGTTATGATTACCGGTAAACTGATTGCCTGCCCCTCATTTAATTTTGCGGAAAAACTCGTCGGGAACTTTCCGACCGTTACATCCGACTATCTGTAAACGGGGGGTTTGTTTATGGCGCGTGAAAGGGACATTGCTTTGTTGGAAACAGTCAAGGCGTATATTGCACTGACTAAGCCAAGAATTATCGAGCTCCTGCTCGTCGCGGCCATTCCCGCAATGCTTCAGGCTGATCGCGGTCATGTTCACGTTGGACTGATTCTTCTCACCTTGTTCGGTGGTTGGCTGGGTGCAGCGGCTGCGCACACCTTCAACATGGTCATGGATTACGACATTGACCAGAAGATGCGCCGTACTCGCCGTCGCCCGCTCGCGCGCAACCAGGTTAGCCGTCGAGCGGCAGCGATTTTCGGCACTGTCTTGATGATTGCGTCGTTCCTATGGCTGTGGTTGCTGTGTAACTCGCTGCTGGCCGCCGTTTTCATTCTGATTACGATTGCCTTCTACATCTTCGTCTACACGTTGTGGCTGAAGCGCCGTACTGATCAGAACGTGATTTGGGGTGGCGCTGCGGGGTGTATGCCGGTGATGGTCGGCTGGGCCGTAATCACTGACAACAACCCGGAGATTACGGGGCTGGCTCACTGGTGGCAGGCATTCATCCTGTTCCTGCTTATCTTCTTCTGGACTCCGCCGCACACCTGGGCATTGGGCCTGCGCTACAAGGAGGACTACAAGGCCGCTGGCGTGCCGATGATGCCAGTGGTCAAGCCGGCAATCGTCGTTTCCAAGCGCATTATTTACTACACCGCCGCGACCGTGATCACCACTCTGCTGTTGGTTCCGTACGCTGGTTGGATCTATCTGATTGGCGCCGTTGGCGCTGGTGCCTGGTTCCTGTGGGGCGCCATTGACCTGCACCGCCACGTTAAGACCGGTGGCAAGATCAAGCCGATGAAGCTGTTCTTCATGTCGAACAACTACTTGTCTATCGTCTGTGTGGCGCTTTCTCTCGATGCCGTACTCGGATTGCAGACAATTTCGAGCATGTTCTAGGGCAGTTGCTGAGCTCCTTTGAAGAGGCCCTTTCCGGTTGTGAACTAGCCCCCGAAAGTTGGACTGGTTTAACTCTAGGCGGTTAGGGCTTCAAGGGTCTGATTCCGATATTGCATC
>NZ_JASPJI010000018.1:0-66043 GCF_030232285.1 Corynebacterium sp. MSK047
AGCTATTCTTTGGTGATTTGTGGTGTGTGGTCTGGGGTTATGGTGGCATGCGGACACACTTTTCTTTACTTAACCCGTGGAAACACTTCCAATGTTTCGGTTGATGGTAGCAATTGAGCCTTCCGTTCGGCTGGGGAGTCGTAGTCGAGGGATTTTCGGGGCCCTATGTTTTTGTCAAGCCAAAATCAGAATTTTTAAATGAAGCTCTTGGGGGGGGGGGCACGGTCATTGGGCCCATCAAATGGTGTTGGTGGGCCTGATTGCTACTCGGCTTAAACTGCTACTGATTGTTTGGTAGGTGCCTCTCGGTAGAATTCCTTGTTCCCAGCATGGCGTAGGATGACGTTACATCTGCGTCTGGCTAGGCACATGAGTAGGACGCATTGTGGCGTTTGCCTTCTGCTCTATTGCGTTCATAGTAGGTTCGGGATGTTTCGTGGCTTCGAATGGCAGCAAACGCTTCAGTAGAATATTGTATTTTTCAGTCGCTTGTTTCCTGTTCTGGATGGGAACTCGCCTCGTATTGATGAGCTTGATCTTCGTGTCACAGGAGCAATTCCTGCATAGGCGGCCAGGTGGCCAGAGGATGCGAAGTCGGATCCATTACCGATGGAAAGCAGGATTTGTGCTGCGGTCTTGATGCCGATTCCCGGCATACTCGATTCAAGACCGCGGAGGCAGGGATATCCTCCAGCATGCCGTCGAGCTGGCCGGCGATAGTTTCGCGTTGGGCCTTTAGTGCTTTAATGTTGGCTGCCAGCTGCGGGAGAGCAAGCTCGGCTGCCTCTGTTTCGGGAACAGTAACAGTTTGTGCCGCTAGTGCGACGAAAATGTTGTCTACCGGCACGTCTGGGTGTGGTGGCTTGTCCTGGATAACCATGCCAGAACCCGGGTGCGACCAGCTTTTTCAGTCCTGTCGGGCCTTTGTAATGGATGAGTAGGTCCAGTACCGGGGTGGGGGTACGTGTGCTGCCAGTGAAAACTCGCTCCAGGCTGGGGTGGATTTGGGTGATAATACTGCGTAGCCGGTTGAGGGTTGTGGTGCGGTCACGAGAAATGTCATCGTCAAAGCTGGACAGCATCTTGAGGGCCGAGAGTACTTCGCTGTTTGGGTCAACCGCCCGTAGGGTGTGCGGCATTGTTCGTGCAGTGTCGGCGATGATGAAGGTGTCGCGCCTGTCGGTTTTCGCCTGTTCAGGGTAGGGATCCGCGGCTTTTGGTGCGGCCAAGCCTGGTAAGTAGTCGACCTGGCAACCGTGTTGATAGGGAAACCGCAATGGGTAGTGCTCCGATGGTGTTGGGTTGGTCAACAACAACTAAGTCTGTGCCGTGAGCCTGAAGGTCATCGAAGAGTGCTGCTAACTCTGATTCGAGTTGGAGAAGCGGTTTGTCGAAAACCTTTGTTCCGTCCTTGTTTAAGGCGCAAGCGTGGTATTTGGATTTGTCTACATCTAGGACAAGGAAAGTGTCGATGGGAATATCCGGCGACATGGATGGCTCCTAGGGGGGGAAAACGTGGTGGATTTGTCGGTCGCTGGTGTCATGACATCGGTGGCGCACCCACGTTACAAGGAGACCTTGAGATTCTGGTCGCCTCCCTATTAGCTGTCATCGAATGCTCTGGTGTCGGGCGGCATCACTTCCGGATTATTGAGACTACAGGGCGATGAAGCCGTACCCGGCCCAGTGGCTATCCCCATTATCGGGGATGACTTCAAGGTAACGGGCTAGAATAAACTGATTGGGGCGGTAGTGGGCTTTGCCGTGAGCCAACGGTGCCGCATGGAAGCGGCGCATGGGTACGGCGCGGCCAGCCACATCGAACAGCATCACTCCTGTCTCATCGACGTAGACTGTTCCCACGTGAGGTAAGAAGCTTTCTTGGCCCTCAGACCCGCGCCAAGGCACAGACAGACCACCAGCTGTTTTTGAGTACGTGGGTCGCAGCATTCGCCGCGTAGTTCATCCAGATCACGCTTTGCTCGATCTCTGCTGGCGTATACGGCGTTGGAGCGGAGTCAGGTCCGGCAGGGTCGAGTGCGTCTGGTTCGACGTAGCTGGGATTGACGATGCGGGCGATGGCTCACAGTCTAGAGCGGCGGCGTTGCGCGGTTCCCGGCGAGTAGGCGGGGATGAGGGACTCGGCATAAGCGTTGATGATGTCTCAGTCGGGTACGTACTCCTTCTCCAATTCGTAGCTTTGCGTCTCAACAGCCCACGTCACGAGATCCGTTAGGACGAGACTGTCCTGCGAGCCAGGGGACAGGTTTGGATGGGAGAGCAGCTGGGCTACGAAGTCGGAGATAGGGGTGGTGGACATGACTATTCGAGATTCAGGGTGGCTTGCGTCCTAGGTTGCTCTTTCGGCTTGGAGCTCTCAGACTTGCTTGGGGCTCCAAACAATCGTGTCGGGATCTTGGGCTCTGTAATCAATCGTTCCAACAAGTGCCCAGCTCGGGGCTCTGCATTTACGAAAAATTCTAGCTGCCAGAGAAGTTGTAAGAGCTCGCCATCCTCCGACCATTCGTGGGCTTGAATCTTGTCCAACCAGGAGTCGGAAAGTCCACGTGCATCTTTCATTCTGTATCCGAGCCACGAGTCAACTACGCGCATGCCGGAGACTTCGAACTCCATGACTTCAGGTGAAACGTTGATAATCTGCAGTTCGCCCACGTTCAGAACCCGTGCAGTGCGGTCGTAGCTCCAGGTTTCAGGGTATGTACGCGCAGGAGTCACCTGCTTGATTGACGCTGAACCGCGAGACAGAGTCTGGGTTTGGACACCAAATTGATTGATGCGGCCGCCGCGTTCGCCCCATGTAGCCTCGAAAACTAGCTCGGCTCCAAGTTCAGCCACTTCCTTAAATAGGGCATAGTCGGTAGGAAAAATCACCGTTGGGGTTGATTCTGCTAGCTCATCTCCGAATCGTCGAGAATACGCAGATGTGCCCAATTGACCTACAACAAATTGTGCCACTTCCAGTCCCGTTATGGCTTGCTGGTACGTATCTGTTAGCACGGGGAGAATTGAGTGCAGGAGATTGAAAGACTCGTCGTTGACGTCTCGGTACAGAGGACGGACATCTTTGGCTCCACGATTACTGAAGAAGTCGAAATCGACCGGGTAAGGACTCACCGTGAGTGCTGGTCCTTGTCCGATTGCTGTGGACGACAGAGATACGAAAAATATTTGTTTCATGCTTGCTTGGTAGCGCCACACAGAGCCAGGACGATCGATCAGCCTGTGATCTGCAAAGCAAAACTGACGATCGAAACTCCTGTATCCATAGCGCTCAATTGAAATCGTGTGTAGTGATGGATCCTCAGAGATCGCTGTCGATTTATCCGCTGACGAGGGGATCATCGAAGATTTAGAAGGCTCATTGAATTTTCGACCCGACGGAGAGTTGTCAAAAATCTCCTCGCCTACGGAGTCCTTTTGGTGCTCAATGAGTGCTTCCATCCGTCGCGTCAAAGCTTCAGTGGTTGGCGCGATCGGCCATTTGCGTCCAACCTTTGAACCGGAGAAATACCACGGGAAGACCGACTCCAGTGGAATGCCGTCGCTAAGTGAAGCTGCTGTGGACGGAACAAACTTATCCGACCAGTCGGCGTCTTCGAGCCTGATCCATTCGTGTGACGTATCCGGCGCGCTGACGTTGTTGAGTGCGTCAAGTTTTTCCTTGCGAGTTCCGTTGATTCGGCGATAAAAGATCTCCGCCTTTTGTTTCATGCGATTGTCATGGCGCTTTTTGACGAACTCCCCCGTCTGTTTGTTGAGTGTGTTTTGATGTTGTACGCCCACAAAGATTGCAACTGGTGTCTCAATCGTGAAGACATTTTCATCCTTCCGCGCTCCTCGGTTATCTCCACCGAGATCGATAATCCAAATCTCATCAAAGACTTTTCGCATATAGGAGCGCACACCAGCGAAACCTGGGCCGCGCAGGTACGAGGACGAAGTAATGAACGACACCACGCCAGGTTCCTGAGGATTTTGCTGGCACGCTTTCCACAGTGCCCAGCGGATGAAGTACACGTACAAGTTGTAGAGGTTCTTAGCCTGTCCGCCCGCACCAAGTGCCCTCAACGGAGCAATGAAGTCATTGATAAGCGGCTCATTGCCGTCAAAGTCTTGGAGAACCACGTTGGGAATTTCCGCTGTACCAAGAGAATCTCTGCGTTTTCCGCGCTTATATGGCGGGTTGCCGATAATAACACGAACGGGAGTTTGCTTGTCTTTGATAATGCCTGCTCGCTTTGACTCTTCGCTAAGGTCGGCTTCGACATGCCACAGCGCATATTGGGAAGAGTCTTGAGACAAGTCTCCGGCGGCGAGCAGCGTGTTAGTAAACAGAACCTGCACGCCGTCCTTGTCGAGTTCGAGACCAGTTGCTTCGAGCGCCTGGGTCATGCGCAGGTGTGCCACTGAGTAGGGGCCCATCAGTAGCTCAAAGGCACTCAGCCGCTTCGACAGTGAGCGGGCTGCGTCCTGAGGCGCTGCGGAGTCTTTGAGGACATGCTCGGTGATAGCCAACGGGTAAGTTGCGGTGCCGGCGGCGGGGTCAAGGATGTTGACCGAATCGTCACCGAGGCCCTTGGGGCGACCGATTCGGGTCCTGATTGCATAATCAACAAGGCGGACCTGCGCGCGGACAATCTCGACAGGCGTGTAGTAGACACCGGATTCCTTGCGCATCTTCGGGTCGTACGCGGCCAGGAAGTCCTCGTAGAAGTAGAGCCACGGGTCCGTTTCTTTGGTGAACTTCGCTGAGTCAACGGCACCGAGGGTGGCTTCTAGGAGGTTAATCGGATCTTCGACAAGCTCGCGGAACTGTTCTTGACCCATCAGCTCTAGGACAGAACCCAAGAGTTTGTGTCCATTGCGCCGCAGCCCTCGGGTAAGTGTGTTCACGCTGAACTCGTCGGCGGGGATGTCAGTCTCCACGCGAGCTAGCAACAAAGCATAAGTGAACGTCTGAGCGAACGAGTCAGCGAACTGAGCCTTGCTCGCACCAGGCATGAAGTCGATCTTCCAACGGGCATACAGACCATCAAGGGCATCATCCTCGTTGTCCCCAATAACTTCCTTGACACTGTCACGTAGGAAAGCCGTTAGCGGAGCTAAGAGATCTGCCAGAGCACGGGGAGATGAGGGAGTGGTTGGTTTCCACGTCAGGAACGCTGTGAGAAGCTCAGCTAGAATTTCCAGCTGATTGTCGGGCACGTTACCTTGCGAGTCGGCGTCGAGGATTACGTGATAGAGCGGAGCCTTGAGCCCCTGACGGACCAGTGACCACTCCCAGCCGTTTGTATAAATGAGGTTGGAGTGGTTCTTGAGTTTCTTCCATTGGGCTTTGTCATGCTTTGACCAGCCTTGAGCCTTGTATGGGTTTGCGCCCTTAAGCGAGGATTTGAGCTCGATGTGTCCGACGAGTGGACCTGTGGTCCGCTTGATGGCCATGTCGAGTCGAACCCCCTGAATATCATCGGCTGCGGTCTGCCGGTGCTCCGTGACTACACGGATCTTGCGCGCCATAAACTTAGCCGTGCCCATGAGGAAGTTGTGGATCGGTGTCTTGAGCTGATCCTCGGGACTGGTTCGACGGTCCTTTCCGAGTTCGTCATCGATTACCGCAAGTTCACGAACGAGCGTAGAGACAAGCAAGACGAAGTCAGTCGAGCTGGGGGATAGGGCAACCACAGTGATCCTTTTGGTCGGGGATAGCTGGGTTTAGTTTATCGATTCGAGATTGGGGCGGACTGAGTTTACGGCAGTGAGTTTGGTATTTTCGGTTGTCCTGGTGCTTCTACGCACCTATAATCAGTCACAACTGCCGTTGCCTAACAAAAGTGGTCGTATGCCCCGCATAGAAGCGTCTCGTGGACATGTATCCCGACTGGCCTAATACCGATTCTGTAGATATACGCAACGAGGTTTATCGTTGCTTGCCCCTGTTGGCGAAGAACGTACAGATGGAGGCTGGTAAACACGGCTCTGTTCGCTATGTGGCGGAGCGCTCGCAAGTCTCGCACACAATGATTACTCGCTTCGTTCGCGGCGAGTCGATCCCTAGAGCCGATACCATCATGGCGATTGAAGAGTTCGTGGAAACGAGCGTGTGGCCGGTACGTGAGACCACAGCTACGCCTGTCGAGTTGCCTAAAGGATCCTGGACCCGGTAGACGGGTAAGCCATCCCTACTACCTCGAATCTATCGAGAGAAAAGGCCGACGAACATGGCCCTCGAAACCTACCAACCGTCCATCATCTCCAATACGCGCTGGGAAGCGATTCGCGACTTCACAGTGAGCCTTGGGCAGTAGTACCGCGACCTTCACCCCGAGATTGCCTACAACCGCTACATGCCTGTCCTAACGCGACTGATCGATGTGGCGTGCAAAAGGGACGGCTATGAGCAAGGCATCGAGGTCGTGCTTGACGCTGAGATGATGATCCGCGATGAGCTAGACGATCTCTCCGTCCATTCACGGGGCGTATACAAGACCACGCTGCGCAGGCTCGGAGAAACGCTCAACCCGAGCTGGATGGGGCAGACGATCTACAAGAAGCACGCCCGTACGACCTCACAGCCGCCGTACACCCCAGCTGAGATAACTGACATACTCGACTGGTGTGTGGACACGGACGAGTTCATCAGCTGCGAGCGACGCACGATCGTGGCGCTGGGATTAGGCGAAGGGTTGACGAGTCGGCAGATGAGTGGGCTGAAGTGGTCAAGTGTCGAGGTTGACGAGCGGGGAGTGCTCATCTATCTGTTCGACCGCACGATCGCTGTAACGGCTTGCTGGGTCTACCTACTCGACCTGGACAAGGAGGGCGAGATGAGTACGTTCTGCGCCCCAATGTGACGAGCCGAGAGCCTGATGATGTGACGGGCAGGACGGCACGCAACAAGATCGAGTCAGGAATGTGGCCGATATTCGCCGACTGAAAGCGACATGGATCGTGGACTTGATAAACCGCTATGTGCCCGCTGCGTTTACCTGTTACGCGGCGGGGATCAAGACGTTGAAGGGCTACGATCAGCATCGACCAGACCTCGGGGATAGGGATTTGGTGGCGACGCTGGGCCGTTTCATTGAGACAAGCGGGGTGGGGGTGCGGGTGGTTTAGGGGGGGGGGGATCCGTGTCCGCGCTGCTTACTAGTATGCGAGGCATGACTCCTAAGTATCTCCAAAAGAACCCCTTTCCCGCCGTGACATCGAGACCTGTTGGATCTGCCTAGAGCGTCCAGCTGATTCTCAGGGGCATGCATTTAAAGCCAGTCGAATCTGCGAGCTGATGGTCGATGGAGAGCCGCTTCATGTTTCATGAATACGTACGCCAGGGCGAGCGCTATCGGACTGGACGGGAATACCTACGTACAGGGTCAACCGCTGGCTTATTTTGCTGCGGTAATTCAGGACGGACCTGTTGGAGTCGTGTTCGAGTGGGCAGATCCGAGTCTCAAACAAAACCCCTCCACTCGCCTTTGGTATTCAACCGAACTTCGTCGTGCAGGATCGGGAATTGTTTCAAGGGCCAATCCGTGAACTACTCTATACCTGGGATGACTACACGCGAGGCGTATTTCTTTATCAAGACCTTGAAAAGGTTGGGGTGGCGTTGGAGAAACTTACCGCGCAATTAAATAACCCAGCTCTCCAGCCATTTGAAAAGAACTCTGCTATGTAGATTGCGCAGACCAAGCAGAAAAGAGGCAATGCGTTGTTCGCGGAGCTTCAGGAGGTACTACCCGAAGCGCTTTGGCTTACAGGACAGGATACATACGACAACGGCTACTAAGGCTGTGCCGACGACGGTTCGCCGGACCGTCGCTCAGCTCCCCGCGGAGACTATCACCCAGACTCAGCCCGCAACGGTAACTTCGACTCTCGTGGTTTCGACCGTCACCAAGACCGTCTTCGCAGAGCCGAGCAACTCTGGCTCATCCGATGGCTCGGTAGTTGGCTGGATTCCGGCATTCTCGTCGCTCTGGGCCTCGGCGGTATCGATGGGTTCATGGCTCAGAACCTCAATATCTCTAGTCTGAATTTCTAATATCGGCTGTTGAAGCTAATCGCGCTCCGTTGACTCGACGGAGCGGGGTTGGCTGATCCTGCTCCTATCCGGCGTAATCATTCCTGTCCCTACGACGCAGGAGCTCATATGCCCGCAAAACAATTCACATCAGCTGGTTACTGGAGCAATGGAGCCGAGTCCGAAACCACAATCTCACGATCCGATTTCCCACCCGACATAGTGGCGATGATTGATCTGCTCACAGCTCGGTGATACCGGCCCAACCTTCCGCATATCGGCTTTGACCTGATGGAGAAACACCACCAAGGAGCCAAGGAACTTATCACTGACTTGAATCGCGCTTTGCATAACGAGTGGGACATGCTCGGCGGCTGGGCGGGACTGTATGAATCTGGTCAAGCCCAGCGAATCGTAGCGCGGGTGACAGCCGAGGTCGAGGATTGAGAGCTGGCTTCTTTTTGCGGCGGCATCATCGAGGATTTGTTCCTGTCGGCCATGAACGATGAGCGGTCAGCGCAGGAAGGCCGCAAAGTTCTCAAAGAATTAGGGGTACAATGCCCCGACGTCCTGTTGATGTTCCGGCACGATCTATCTGGTCTTGCTGACGGCGAACTGGAGTTGTGGCACTCGGAGCTGCGGCGTAGCTATCTGCCACTGGCTGATTCAAAATGCTGTCGCAGCGGAGCAGGAAGGGGATGGTTTACCGGCGTGGCAAATAGCTAGGTCGTAAAGGAAAACTCTCCAAACCGGGGGGGAGTTCGGTGAGTCTTGGGTCTGCCAATCCCTTGCGCAATGGTCCGATGAGACAGAGTGGCAAAACACGTCAAAACAGACCATGTTGTGAGTAATCGACTTTATCTGACACATAATCAGACCGCGCGGAAACCTCAGAGCCAAATCCATCAATGTATTTAGTCGTTTCGACGTCCCACGACACTGAATCCCCAATGAACTTGTCGAGATTCTTGAACGCACTTTGTTGTACGAAGACTTCGTTCTTTTGTGCTCGTTTTGTAAGGGATGAACGAACAGTGACTACATAGAGATTATCTTCCGCATAAGCTACTGCAGCTATGATTCCCTGAACGACCTTTCGCTGTGAGGAAGGCAGTTGCTTGTGCTTGAGTTCATTTAGGTACTCAGCGGAACTCTCGGTGATTGCTACCACTCGGGCATTGCCAGTGTGGGAGAACCAAGCAAATTCCGCAGTTAAATTATGCTTGGTCAACTCTTGACTCAACTTGTATGCCCGACGAAGGGCAGCAGTTTGCCCCGGCTGATCGATGTGCGCCTCGATGTTCTTTATAAATGCGAGGGCCTTGGCAGCAGCAGCGTGAGCAGACGAGTGTGACACAGTCACACTAGGGTCTCCAAGGACATCTTCTTCAACTACGTCACGCTGAGTCGGTTCATATACTAGGACAGTGCTTCCGGATTCAATGCCAGTCAATTTTAGGTCCATGTTGAACGGGCTTTCCGCAAAAAGACCAGTTACAGCGGATTGAACAGCTTCAAGTGGCTTGTCTACACCTGCGAGTTCGGCGGCAGGACCTTCGAGGTGAACTTTTAGTGCCTGAGGAGATGAGGGATCGATGCCGTACTGCTCTCGAAGCATTTCGTTAGTGAAGCTATGCGTGCGCGCGCGCTGCTCGAAGTCACTTTTTTCGTCGATAGCGCTTAGCCATGATGTGTCGTGATCTCGGCTTAGATCAAGTAATTTCTTTCGAGTTTCAGGAGTCACAGGATTACCTCAACATATCCACGTCGAGACCCGGCCGATGACCGGCTTGGGGCTCTATCATCGCTGTTTCTTTTGCGCTGCCACCAGTCATCCCATGCACCTCGATTCGTCAGATAGCTAAGCTCAGCCTGTGTAAGATCACCAAGCTTGAAAACTGACTTTACCGGATAATAGTCCACTCGCAGAGGGGTAATTTTTGAAAACTCGGTACTGCTTCTTAGCTTCTTTCTTGAGAAAGCTTCTTGGCCAATCCACCCAGTTCCGGGTTTTCCTTTTATTTTTTGCAATGTGCTGTGGTTGAGAAACAAGGTGAAGTCCAGATTTCCAGGCTCAGGCTTATCACTTATGAAACTCCCGCCCAGCCACAGATACGTTATTAGTGACTCAGTTGGCTCAATCCAACCTTCACTGATTGCGTGTTCTTCAATCTTCGCAAACCTTGCTAGATAAGTCTCAAACTGCCCCCAAATGTGTAGCCTGTGTTGTGATTCGGGCATTTGAGTCACCCACTTATTCTTGGCTTCGGAGAGTGACATCCTAATCCGGCCAGGTACCGGAGTGACGTAGTCGTTTTGTGCAGTAGTCATTATTCTGAGGGGAATTTGAATCTTCGGTGATTTCCGCTAAAGCTTGCTGAATTAAGTTTACTTTGTCCGCGCTCAAAGATGGCTTCAGGGGGGGCGAATACCAAAGAACAACCGAACTCACTATGTTCCTGTACGTGGGGCTCAGAGCGACGGATCGTTTTCGTGAAATGACCGGTGCTACTTCTGAAGTTGATCAAAGGTTGATCATCGGTCATGCATTTTTACGTAGCGCTAGGAGTTGTTGTGGTGCAAGCCCCGAATCTCTGTGGTGCAGAGGTATCTGTAGGTTGGGGGGGGGCAGGCTTGTGGGGAGATTCGTGATTGTGCCGAAGATAAAAAGCACGACAACCCGATCGCGCTCCTAAAATATTGGCATGAATTCGGCCAAGTCCACCTACGTTCCGGAGCTGACCAGCATCCGAGCCATCGGCGCGTTCGGCGTCCTGCTCACGCATGCCGCGTTTTGGACGGGCAATTACACCGGCGATTGGTGGGGGCGCCTCAACGGTCGATTCGAAATCGGTGTCACCATCTTCTTCGTGCTCAGTGCGGTTCTGCTCACAGGGCGCTGGCTCGGTTCGCCTGACGACGTCCCCGCGAACCGACCGGACTTGCGGAAGTACTTCACCAGCCGTGCGAAGAGAGTCCTGCCAGCCTACTGGATTGTGGTCACTGCGGCCTTTCTCATTCACACCGCAGACGACCCACCACCATCTGGTGGAGGGCTACAGGGCTGGTTGCGCACGATGTCGTTTACCCAGACGCTCCAATTCGGCTGGATTCACCCGGGCTTGCCGTAGATGTGGTCGATGGTGGTGGAAGTCGGCTTCTACTTGGTATTGCCGCTGGTGGGGCTTGGCATCTGGACGATCACAAAGGGGCGGCTACGGCCTGGTCCAACGTTGGCCATCATTATTGGTTTTGGCCTCATTGGCCCGGTCTGGACTGTGCTATCGCACGGGGAAAACCTGCTGCCGGTGGTGGCACGGCTGTGGCCGATGGCGTATTTCGACTGGTTCGCCATCGGTATGCTGCTGGCCTACGGGCGAAAAGTTGGCTGGCGCGTTAATTTGGCGGCCAGCTGGCTGATAGCGCTAGTCCTGTTTTTCCTATCCACAACCACTCACGTGGGGCCAGCAACCTTGGTGCCGGATGATGTCGACCAGGCGTTGTGGAAGACCACGCTGTATGGCTTGTCCGCAGGCGCATTCGTGGCCCCGATTGCGCTGGGTACGGAGGTAAGGTGGCTTCGTCATCCAGCCTTGATGTGGTTGGGGGAGGTCTCCTACGAGTTCTTCCTCGTCCACGTGTTGGTCATGGACTGGGTAATGAGCTTGATGGGTTATCAGACCTTCCAGGGCTCGATGTTGGCAGTGGCAATTGTCACCACAGCCATCGCCCTGCCATTGTCGTGGCTGCTGCGCCGCATCACTGATGTACTAATGCGGAGGCCAGGGCCTGAGAGCCCGTGGGCTGCCTACTGATCGTCGTCGTCAAGCGGGCCGAGCTCGGCAACGAGCACTTCCTGCGCGACCTTCATTGCGGACAGTGCGGCCGGTGCGCCGCAGTAACCGGAAGCGTGGACGATGGCTTCGGTGATCTCGGTGCGGGTCAGACCGTTGGCGAGGGCGCCCTTGATGTGGCCGCGCAGTTCCTCGGTGGCTCGCAGAGCGACGAGCATTCCAATGTTGAGCAGAGAGCGATCGCGCTTGGCCAGCCCTTCGCGGCTCCAGACAGAACCCCAGACTGTGGCGGTGATGTGCTTCTGCAGGGTCTCTCCGTCGGAGCCAGCATTGCGGGCGAGGGCGGCATCGACGAATTCGTCGCCCATTACCTCGCGGCGGATTTGGATACCGGCATCGTAGCGGTCGGAGGAAAAGAGTTCATCATTCGAATTGCTCATGCTTGCTAAGTATAGGACTAGCAATGCGGATAAATTCCGAAATGTCCCCACTAGCTTTACTGCCACGACGCATAACCACGCTGAGGTTGCGAGTAAAAACGGTGTCGGTGGGAACGATGACGATGCGCCCGAGCGTTACCTGATCGCGAATTGCGCCGCGGGCGATGATTGTTGGCGCTGCCAGCGCAATCATTCCAGCGCGCTGTGCTGAAAGGGAGCCAAATTCTCCGGCGGGTTCGGTGAGAGTGCCCAGTGCATCTTCCACCACCTGTCGGCTGCCGGAACCCGGTTCGCGAATAACGAGTGGCGTCGCGCGCAGTTCCTCGGCGGATATCTCGGCCCGCTCAGCCCACGGATGGCCAGTCGGCACGGCGAGGACCAATTCGTCGGTGCCGATGATTCGTTCTTCGAGGTCGTGCCGACCAGCCTCGCCCTCTACCAGCCCGAAGTCCACCGCACTGTCGGCTACTAGTTGCCGCACCTCACGGGAGTTTGCCTGCACCATCGAAAGTTTGACTGCGGGATGTTGCCGGTGGAACTCTGCGGCCCAGCCGGGGTAGTAGAGCTCAGCGACAGTGTTGGACACCGCAAGGGTGAGGTGGCGGGGAACATTGTCGGAACGCAAGCTGGCGGCAATGCCCGAAAATCTGTGGCAGGCGGCGAGGAGATCTGGGAGGGCGTCGATAAGCACTTGCCCTTTTTCTGTAGGTGAGACGCCGTAAGGGGAGCGTTCGAAGACGGTGATTCCCAGCGCTCTTTCCGCCCGTGCGATGCGTGCGGACATGGTCTGCTGGTTGGTGCCGAGCTCACGCGCGGCCTTCGAGATCGACCCCGCACGGGCGACGGTGAAAAGTGCTTCGAGTTCGGCCACAGCGGAGGGGTACATGCGTCAATGGTACCCCTCACAGAGTTTCGTGATAGCGGTGACTGCAGCAAGAACAAATACGGTATGGGCATGACCAACTCTCCTTGCAGTGATGTGCTTGCGCCCGCCGGGCCTGCGTGGGCAGGATCGCTGATGGGCACCTCCATCTTCGCCACGCTTACGCACATTCATGATGTGCCGGTGGTTCCGGAACTGCTTCTCGTCGTGGCAGGTGGCATTCTCAGTTTCATAGTGGTCGGTTGGTTGCGATTTCGAAACCCGGCTTTTCACTCGAAGTTGCAGGCGCCGTGGGGCATGTTCGCGATGGGCATTATGTCTCTCGGTAGTGCTGCGACTGCGCTAGCTAGTAACTCATCGTGGCAGCTGGCGTCCTGGTGGATCGGTGCGCCGCTGGCAATCTACGTCAGCCTTCGCCAACTGCGAGGATTCGAAGGCGAACCAACTTTTCAGTGGGGCCTCGCGCTAGTCGCCCCGATGGTGGCGGCGACAAGTGGCGCGCAGCTGAGCGTTGACTACGGCACGTTCTATCACGTCTGCGCACAAATACTCTTTTGGATGGCGTTGATTACCGTTCTGCCGATTTTCGTACGCTGCTACGTCGCGCTGTTCTCTGGCACCATGCGCATCCCCGATTCCATCGCCGGTACTGCCTGGATTCCGCTCGGGCTGGTCGGTCAGTCCACGGCCGCTGTGCAGCTGCTTTTCAACCGAACCTTCGCTGTCGCTTACGGCACCGCTGTGCTCATCGTCGGTGTCTTCCTCGCTGCCATTGCTTTACGACGATTCACCCGCGCCGTAATCAGTTGGGCCGGATACAGCCCTGGTTGGTGGGGTGCAACCTTCCCCGTGGGCACTCTGAGTCTTGGTACGCACAGTCTGGGTGACACTACCGGCGTGCAGTGGCTATACGTGATCAGCGCTGGGCTGCTGTGTTTGCTGGCTGTGCACTGGTGCGCGTGCGTGGCTCGATTTGTTTGGTGGGTGCGGAGCTAGCTAGTCAAGCTCGACCCGCACCCTCCCGTTGCGGTTCTGGTCTTCTCGTGGCGCAATACCCAGCGCGGCGGCGGGGAACAGAGCCGTGACGGCAAACAGTGCGGGGAAGCCCGCAGCGGCCACAATCGCACCCGAAACCGGAGGCGTTGCAGCGTAGATAATGTTCTGGAACGTGTTCTGCGTACCCATAGCGCGTCCGGACCAGAAGGGGCCTGCGTATTCAGCAACTGCGGTGAAGGCAAGACCATTCGGGCTGACCACGGCAACGGCCAGTGCGCAGACCAGCACAGTGCCAAGTGTGCGCCAATCAGCCCAGCTGGCAATCATCATTGTGACAGCCAGGATAAAAGTCGCACCCGAGACCCAGCGGTAGGGGCGGATGCGGGACCGAACGCGGTCGGAGACCACACCCATCAGTGCTCGCGATCCGGCACCGAGCAGCTGTGAGACCATCACAATCGTGCCCGCCGTGCTATCGGCATAACCCACGGACAACAGCCACACCAGAATGTAGGCGCCCATCATCGACTGCGGCCAGGACAGCAGCGCCGAGGCGATATGGATGCGCACAAGGTATTTGCCGTCGCGGTAAGGGCTGGCCGTGACGGTGGGGTTCGAGGCATCAGGGCGAGGGGGATTCTTTACGCCTATCAACACAAGTAACGCCAGCACGGCGCACAGGATTGCAGGCATCGCGAGTGCGACACCGATGCTGTAGTTCTGCGCGAGAGGGTGCAGGGTTACCGCTGATAGTGCAGCGCCAAGGGGCTGAGCCATTTGGCGAATGCCCATCGCAGTACCGCGTTGATGCGGCGGATACCAGCCCGACACCACGCGGCCGGATGCAGAATTCACGCTCGCCGCCGCACATCCAGCGAGGAAGAGCGCAGCCCCGAGCAGGGCCGGGCTTGACGACGAAGCCAGCGCCGCAAGCCCCGTCGTCAAGGCGGTAGAAGTCAAGCCTGCGAACAGAGCTGCGCGTTCGCCGTAGCGGTCGACAAACCAGCCCCAGGCGATGAGTGTGAAAACAATACCGGCCGCCGGCATTGCTGCGACGAGACCGGCGGCGGAGAGGCTTAAACCGTTTTCCTGCAGGGATGGGATGAGAAAAGGCACACCCATGTGAACGACGGACGAACCGACCGCCGCGAACATGGACAGAAGTAGGACAAGGTGACGGTAAGCGGGCATTACAGTCGGGAGCTCATCTCCTCGGCAGCGGAAAGAACCTTTGTGCCCCAGCATTCATAGGGCGACGGAGTCATGCGCTCCACGGGGCCGGAGACGGACAGGACTGCAATCATGCGGTGGTTGCCGTCGAAAACCGGGGCGGAGACAGAGGCGAGTGCGGGGTCGCGCTCGCCCATGGACTCAGACCAGCCGAGACGTCGGCAGTCATCGAGATCCTGTTCGTTGAAGTCGGCGTCGGGCAGCATGCGCTCAGCGAGATTGGCCGGGCCAAAAGCCAGCAGAACACGTGCGGCGGAGCCGGCGGTCAGCGGCATACGAGAGCCAACCGGCACGGTGTTGCGCAGCCCGGTGGCGGGCTCCATGGAGGCAATGCAGGTGCGGGTGTCGCCGGTGAGACGGTAGAGCTGCACGGACTCTCCGGTTACCTCTACTAGCTTCGGCAGGATGTGCGCTGCGGCGTCGGCAAGCAGGTCGGTTGTGACAGGCGTGATCTCGGTGAGGCCGGGGCCCGTCGTCCAGCGGCCGTCCGGAGTGCGGGTGACAAGGCGGTGTACTTCCAACGCCGTGGCCAGCCGATGGGCGGTGGCGCGGGGCAGGCCGGTGTCGTCGCAGAGCTCGGCGAGGGTGCGAGGAGTTTCTGCAACGGACTTGAGAATGAGTACCGAACGATCGAGAACTTTAATGCCACTTAGAGCTGGCGTCTCGGATGTGCTAATCTGTCCCATGCCATGATATTAACATCTCATACTTTGAGATAAAAGCGATATATCCGGAAGGCGGCTCACCCACTATGCGCACCACGGACACTAGCCCGAAGACTCTGGCCGAGAAAGTCTGGCGTGACCACGTTGTCAAGCAAGGCGAAAACGGCGAACCAGATCTGATTTATATCGATCTGCACCTCGTCCACGAGGTTACCTCGCCGCAGGCTTTTGATGGCCTCCGTCTGGCAGGGCGCAAGGTGCGCCGCCCGGATCTGACCATCGCAACCGAGGACCACAACGTTCCGACGACTGTAGCCGGTGGCCAGATTGATTTAATTGAGGAACCGACCTCTCGCACCCAGATTGCCACATTGCGCAAGAATGCCGAGGAGTTCGGCATCCGCCTGCATCCGATGGGTGACCGCGAACAGGGCATTGTCCACGTCGTAGGCCCGCAGCTGGGCCTGACTCAGCCGGGCACCACCGTTGTCTGTGGTGATTCGCACACCGCTACCCACGGCGCTTTCGGTGCGATGGCCTTCGGTATCGGTACCTCCGAGGTGGAGCACGTTCTGGCTACCCAGACCCTACCGCTGAAGCCTTTCAAGACCATGGCGGTCAATGTCACCGGCGAGCTGCAGGATGGCGTTACCGCCAAGGATCTGATTCTGGCGATTATCGCCAAGATTGGTACCGGTGGTGGCCAGGGCCACGTTATCGAGTACCGTGGCGAGGCCATCGAGAAGCTGTCGATGGAAGCCCGCATGACCATCTGCAACATGTCCATCGAGGCCGGTGCCCGCGCCGGCATGATCGCCCCGGACGAAACCACCTTCGAGTACCTGAAGGGCCGCCCGCACGCGCCGCAGGGCGAGCAGTGGGACGAGGCTGTCGAGTACTGGAAGTCGCTGGTCACCGAGGACGATGCGGAGTTCGACAAGGTTGTTGAAATTGACGGTTCCGCGCTGACCCCATTCGTTACCTGGGGCACCAACCCGGGCCAGGGCGTACCGCTGGGCGAGACCGTGCCGGACCCGGAGTTCATTGCTGAAGACTCCGACCGGATTGCCGCCGAGCGTGCACTGGAGTACATGGATCTGAAGCCGGGCACCCCAATGCGTGACGTCAAGGTCGACGTTGTCTTCGTTGGCTCCTGCACCAACGGCCGCATCGAGGACATGCGCGCCGTTGCCGATGTACTGAAGGACCGCAAGGTTGCCGACGGCGTTCAGATACTCATCGTGCCGGGCTCCGCAAAGGTCCGCGCGCAGGCTGAAGAAGAGGGACTGGGCAAGATCTTTGAAGAAGCAGGCGCTGAATGGCGTATGCCGGGCTGTTCCATGTGCCTGGGCATGAACCCGGACCAGCTGACTCCAGGCCAGCGTTGCGCTTCGACCTCCAACCGCAACTTCGAGGGCCGCCAGGGCAAGGGTGGTCGTACCCACCTGGTCAGCCCTGCCGTCGCCGCAGCTACCGCCGTCGCCGGTCACTTCGCAGCACCGGCTGATCTCTAACTGACTCTCACTGCCGATCTTTGCACAACAGAACCAAGCAGAACTTCTAAGGACCTTTCACCATGGAAAAGTTTGATACTCACACCGGCGTCGGCGTTCCCCTGCAGCGATCCAATGTCGACACCGACCAGATCATCCCGGCCGTCTACCTAAAGCGCGTCACCCGCACCGGATTTGAGGATGGCCTGTTCAGCAACTGGCGCAACAACGAGTCCGACTTCGTGCTCAACCGCCCGGAATACGCCAAGGGCTCCATCCTCGTAGCAGGGCCGGACTTCGGTACCGGTTCCTCCCGTGAGCACGCCGTGTGGGCGCTGATGGACTACGGCTTCCGCGTCGTCATCTCATCCCGCTTCGCCGATATCTTCCGCGGTAATGCCGGCAAAGCGGGCCTGCTCGCCGCACAGATGCAGCAGTCTGATGTCGAGCTGCTGTGGAAGTTGCTCGAGGCCAACCCGGGCATGGAGCTCACCGTCAACCTGGAGACCCGCACCGTCGAGGCCGGCGAGCAGGTCTTCCCGTTCGAGGTCGATGACTACACTCGCTGGCGTCTGATGGAAGGGCTTGACGACGTCTCTCTGACCCTGCGCAACGAAGCGGACATTGTGGCCTACGAGAAGAGTCGTCCGGCCCACAAGCCGAAGACGATGTAGGTCAAAAATGCTCTAGTCCAATCCGCGGTAGGCGTTAAACTTGCCGTATGTATCTGGCAATCACTAAACACTCTCGGCTAGGTGAATCTTCGCCTGTTGAATCGGCACGCGATTTGGGATTTATTTTGCGAAAGCATCCCGATCGCGTGCATGAGGCCGAGTTAAAGTTCGGTGTTGCCCGCGTCTTTTTCCCCACTGCAACCGATGCCGAATGCACGGCAGCCCTCTGGGTTGATATTGACCGCGATGAGTTGCTGAAACTCAAGCAGTACCGTGCCGATACGTTCAATCTGACCGGCTACATTAATGATCGGCAGTGGGCTGCGTCATCGCTTTTGACTGTGGCGTTGAAGTCGGTCTTCTCCACGGCGATGGTCATGGAAAAGATTTCGCCTTACGACGAAACCCCTAGCGACCTCACCGCGACAGTCGCGGCGGTACCCGGCACCGAGGAAGAAATCCGGGCTCTGTTCGAACCGCTGGGGTGGAACGTCGCCTGCGATTTTTCGAACAATATTGCCGGCCAGAAGTTCTCACCGACGGTAACGCTTTCGGGTAGGGCAACCGTCCGCGATTTGCTCAATCACCTGTATATTCTGCTGCCCGTCCTCGACGGTGGGAAACACTATTGGGTCGATGACCGGGAAATCGACAAGCTCGCCGCGCGTGCGCGGGACTGGCTACCGGAGCACCCACAGCGGGAGAGAATCCTGGGGCGCTATCTTGCGGATCAAAAAGGCCTGGTCAACGAGGCCGTCGTGAAGCTTGCTGGGGAAGCTGCTGCAATCGAACTGCCCCGCGGTGACCAGCCAGCCAAGCCACTTAATCGACAGCGCCAAGAGCGAGTACTGCGTGAAGTACTTAGCCTGCGCCCGCGCAGTGTAGTCGACATCGGCTGCGGTTCCGGCGTGCTACTGGGGCCGATGCTGGAGAATCCGCGAATCGCGCAGATCGTTGGTACCGATGTTTCTGTGGGGGAGCTTCGTAAGGCGCACAAGGCGCTGAACCTAGATCGCATGCCGGAGCGCCAAGCCGCGCGGGTTGAGCTTTTCCAATCCTCGGTCACCTATGCCGATGAGCGCATTGCGAACATGGACGTGGCAATCCTGATGGAGGTCATCGAGCACATTGATGCCGACCGGCTGCCCGCGTTGGAGAACAACGTCTTTGGAGCAGCCCGGCCACAGTACGTCATCGTCACCACGCCGAACAGCGACTATAACGCGTGCTATCCAAACCTAGCGCCCGGGCAGTTCCGACACCTGGATCACCGTTTCGAGTTTAGTCGAACGGAGTTTCGCCAGTGGGCGAAGGACGTGGCCGAGAAGTTCGGTTATCTGGTGGACTTCGACGGTATTGGGGACGTGCACGAAAATTACGGCCAACCAACACAAATGGCGGTCTTTTCCTACGACTTCACCGCAGCAGAGGAGAGCTAACTATGAGTACCATCTCACTTCCTAACCTCAGCTTGGTCATGCTGGTCGGTGTCTCCGGTGCTGGAAAGTCGACCTTTGCGGCACGACACTTCGGCCCGTTTGAAGTCGTATCCTCGGATACTTGTCGCGGCATTGTTTCCAACGATCCGAATAACCAGGCGGCGACGGCGCCTGCTTTTGAGCTGCTGGAGACGATCGTCGGCAAGCGGCTGGAAGCAGGCTTACTCACCGTGGTCGATGCGACGAATGTGAAACCGCAGGACCGCGCCCGGCTCGTGAAGCTGGCGCGCAGACACCATGCGCTCAGTGCTGCTATCGTTTTGAATCTTCCGTTGGCGGAGGTGAAGGAGCGGCACAGGCAGCGCACTGACCGCAACTTCAGAGTAGAGGTGTTGGAGCGCCAGCACCGTGACCTGCGCCGAGGGCTCAAGCACCTGAAGCGCGAGAAGATTCACAACGTTTTCATCTTGAATTCCGCGGAGGAAATCGACAACGTCACCATTGAACGTGTGCCGCTGAAGGTCGATCGCAGCGATCTCCACGGCCCTTTCGACATCATCGGCGATGTCCACGGTTGCTTCGACGAGCTGACCGCACTGCTGGAGAAGCTCGGCTACGAGCTCTCGGCGGATGGCAGCAATGCTCATCACCCAGATGGCCGCAAGACCATTTTCGTTGGTGACCTCGTTGACCGCGGCCCCAATAGCCCAGCCGTCTTGAAGCTGGTCATGGGGATGGTCTCGGACGGCAATGCTCTCTGCGTGCCCGGAAACCACGACTCTAAGTTGGTGCGCGCCCTCGACGGCCACAACGTCACCACGGGCCACGGGCTGGCCGAAACGCTCACTCAGCTCGCAGGCGAAAGTGAGGAGTTCCGGAAAGACGTCCGCGACTTCATCGACCACCTGCCTGTGCACTACGTGCTTGATGACGGAGCCCTGGTCGTAGCCCACGCGGGACTGCCTGAGCACCTCCATGGCAGGGCCTCTGGAAAAGTCCGCGAGTTCGCGCTCTACGGTGCGACTACTGGCAAGCTCGATGAAAATGGCCTGCCAGAACGTCTGGATTGGGCGGCGGACTACCGCGGTGCCGCCCGTGTTGTCTATGGCCACATGGAAGCGGACCGTCTGCGCTGGGTCAATAACACCATGTGCATCGACACCGGTTGCGTATTCGGCGGTAAGCTCTCTGCACTGCGCTATCCCGAACTAGAGAACGTGCAGGTCGATGCAAAGCAGACGTGGTGGGAGGCCCCATCCCGCAAGACCACCAACCGACCGGAGTCCGAGCTGCGTATCACTGACGTGTTAGACGTCGATGGTATCCAGACTGGGCGCCATGGACGCATCCGCATTGATAGTGACCGCGCGGCTGCAGCGCTGGAAACCATCAGCCGTTTCACGCTCGCGCCCGAGGGAATTCCTTACCTGCCACCGACCATGTCACCGGCGCCGACCTCGCAGCGAGAGGGATTCCTGGAACACCCGGAGGAGGCATTCCGCTACTACGCTGAACACACTGACCAGGTCATTTGTCAGGAAAAGCACATGGGTTCCCGAGCTGTGCTCTGCCTGATTCGGCCAGGAGCAAAGACCCGTTTCGGTGCTAGCACCTACGCATATACCCGGACGGGGCGTGCCTTCTTCGACGGTAAGAATCTAGCACTCGACGAAATGACCAAGGCCGCAGAGCGCGCCGGGCTGTTCGACCAATTCGGCGACTGGGTCCTGCTCGACGGCGAAGTATTGCCTTGGAATCTCAAGGCGCAAGGGCTTATCGACGACATCTATGCACCCACTGCTGCCGCCGGTATTGGTGCTGCCAGACAGCTCGCGGCCGCTCTGCAGGCAGCTACCGGCAGGAGAATAGAGGTCGGCGGTCCCGCTCCAGAACAGACTCTGGACGAGCTCGAGAAGTTCCGCGCTGCTTACAACCGCTATGTCGACAGCGACAACAAGATTCAGTTCGCACCCTTCCAAGTGCTGGCAAGTGAGGATGCCACCTGGCACTACAAGTCGCACTCATGGCACTTGGATATCGCGAACCAGCTGGTAGCAGCTGACAGTAAGATCTACCGGCAGACGCGCTGCTTCGTCCTCGACCCCAGTGGCCCGGAACAGGTGGAGGCCGCATCGCAGTGGTGGTTGCAACTGACAGAGTCGGGCGGGGAGGGGGCCGTCGTCAAGCCAATGGAAAACGCGGCAGTGGACCGCCAGGTGCAGCCCGGCATGAAGGTGCGGGGGCGGGAGTATCTGCGCATGATTTATGGGCATGACTACCTGCACCCGCAGCGTCAAGAGCAGTTGAAGCGGCGAAATCTGCAGCACAAGCAGTCATCGGCGCTGCGCGAGTATGCCCTCGGCATTGAGTCGCTGGAGCGTCTAGCGGCGGGCGAGCCTCTGCATCGAATCCACGTCCCTGTCTTCGGCGTGTTGGCGCTGGAGTCAGAGCCGATGGATCCGAGGTTGTAGGACCTACTTCACCGGCAGCGCCGAGGCGTAGTAATCAGCCGTGGTCATCACACCGTCGTTGAAGCCCAGCACCCAGGCAGAGCCCTTCTTGCACAGGATTTCCTCGTCGAAGGGCAGGGTGCCCTCAGCGGACCAGGCGGCAAGCAGGTCTGGGATGGTGATGCCCTGAGAGCAGATGACGCTGACTCCGCCTAGCGCGACAATGTCTTCGAATGCCTTCTTGGACTCAACCTGGTTGGCAATCCAGTGCTCGTCGCCAAGCCGTTCGTCGACTGTGACCTGCATTCCCAGCTCTGCGGCGAGTGGCGCGACGGTGTCCTGGCAACGCACGGGCTCGGCGGAGTAGATCCGCTCGGGGCGGAAGCCTTCCAGGGCAGAGACGAGCAGTTCCGCTTGACGACGTCCCTTCTTATCCAGTGGCCGCAGTGCATCATTGCCGTTCCAGTTGGTGCGACGGTGCGCACGCCCATGGCGAACCAGAATGAGACGGGTGTCCGGTTCCTTGTTCATGCGCTTGCGGGCCTTGACCAGCACGTCGCGGTCGAGGTCGTAGGACAGCAGCTCCTCGGCTTCGTCCCAGGAGACCCAACGAAGCTCGTTGACCTCGGAGTTCTGTTCGAATTCGCCGTCTAGAACCTCAGCGGTCCAGTACCAGACCAGCTTCGTTCGTCCGGCGACAGGGTAAGAGACGTTGCCGACGAGCTTGCCCAGACGGACGCGGTAGCCGGTCTCTTCCCAGATTTCGCGGACGGCGGTGGCAATGAGGTTCTCGCCGGCGTCGAGCTTGCCTTTCGGCAGCGACCAGTCGTCGTAGGAAGGACGGTGAATCACGCAGATTTCAGGGTTATGGACATCGCCGCGCCATAGAACCGCGCCGGCCGCGAAGGTCGGCTTGGTGACATCCTGACCTGGCTTCGTCGGAATCTGGCGCAGGCGACCGGTCACGGAGGTATCGCCCTTGAGGTCCTTGTCCTCTTCGTGCATCATCGTGAATTCCCTTTCAATCCTTTGTCGCCGACCTAGTTTAGTATCGCAGTGTGAGAACGTCTCGCTAGACTTGTTGGAGATTAGAGGCTAACGGAGGAAGGTCGCGGCGATGGTGCAAGTTTCAGTGATGGGTGCGGGCTCGTGGGGCACGACGCTCGCCAAGGTTTTTGCTGATGCGGGCAATCCTGTACGGCTGTGGTCGCGACGCGCGGAGCAGGCACAGCGTATTCAGATCAGCCGCGAAAACCACGACTACCTGCCTGGTCTGGGGCTGCCGCGCAACATCGAAGCCACCTCGGATGCAGAGGCCGCGCTGAAGGGCGCGGATGTGGTGGTGCTGGGCGTGCCCTCGCAGACTCTGCGTGACAACCTCAAGGTCTGGAAGGACTTCATCGGGCCGGAGACGATTCTGCTCAGCCTGGCCAAGGGTGTGGAGCGCGAGACACATCTGCGCATGAGTGAGGTCATTGCGGAGGTCACAGACCTGCCAGCAGAGCGTATTGCGGTGCTGTCCGGCCCGAACCTCGCCCGCGAAGTTGCGATGGAGCAGCCAGCGGCAACGGTGATTGCTTGCGCCGATGAGAACAACGCCAAGATGATTCAGGCGGCAGTTGCCACTAATTACTTCCGCCCGTACACCAACACCGATGTGATCGGCTGCGAAATCGGCGGTGCCTGCAAGAACGTCATTGCGTTGGCCTGCGGTATGGCCGCTGGTCAAGGATTGGGTGAGAACACGCTGGCAACCATTATCACCCGTGGCTTGGCGGAAATCACGCGTCTGGGCGACGCGGTTGGTGCAGAAGATAAGACTTTCGCGGGATTGGCGGGCCTCGGTGACTTGGTGGCCACTTGTTCCTCGCCGCTGTCGCGTAACCGTACCTTCGGCGATCGTCTCGGTCGCGGTGACACGATGGAGCAGGCGCAGCACGCTACGCGCGGTCAGGTGGCTGAGGGTGTGATTTCTTCAATCTCGGTCCGTGACCTCGCTCGTCGCAATGGCGTGGAAATGCCAATTACTGAGGCCGTTTACGCCGTCTGCCACGAAGGCGCGAAGGTCGATGAGACAATTCGCAAGCTGATGGGGCGAAGCCGCAAGTCGGAGTAACCACTTCAACGAGGTCGGGGCTAAACTAAGTCACCATGACTTCGTCGAATAGCTCGTCTGCAGATCGCATTTCCGTCGCCGTCATCTACGGTGGCGCAAGCCCTGAGCACAGCGTCTCCTGTGTCTCGGCTGGCGCAATTATGGATCACCTGGATGAGGACCGCTTCCGAGTGGTTCCCATTGGTATTACCAAGGATGGTGTTTGGACCGTCGGCACGCGTGAGACGGATACGCTGCGCACGCAGGGGCGTACGATGCCGGAGGTCATCCCGGGCGAGGAAGTTGCGCTGAGCACCTCGCCGTCACGCCGCGGTGAATTCCGCTTCGTCACCGGTGATCGCGCCGGCGAGGTTTTCGACACCGTCGACGTCATCTTCCCGGTTCTCCACGGTCCGCACGGCGAGGACGGCACGATTCAGGGGCTCTTTGAGCTTTCCGGCATTGCTTATGTCGGCCCGGGCGTGCTCGCTTCCGCGGCGGGAATGGATAAGGAACGCACGAAGAATCTCTTGCAGGCAGCGGGGCTTCCTACCGGCAAGCAGGTTGTTTTGCACGTCGGCGAGTCGCTTTCCGACGAGGACAAGGAGACCCTTGGCCTGCCGGTGTTCGTTAAACCTGCCCGTGGTGGATCGTCGATTGGTATCTCCCGCGTCGATGATTGGGCGAATCTGGATGCGGCGGTAGAGCTGGCCCGAGAGCACGACTGGAAGGTCATTGTAGAGGCCGGTGTAGACGGCGCCGAGGTGGAGATTGGCGTGCTGCAGCGCGCTGACGGCAGCCTGCAGGTCTCTGTCCCGTCCCTGCTGCGTGGCACGGAGGACTCCGACGAGGGCTTCTACGGTTTTGAGACCAAGTACTTGGATGATGTCGTCTCGGCGCAGATCCCGGCTGAGCTGCCGGAGGATGTTTTGAAGGCACTGGACACGGATGCTCGTCGGGCGTTCAGGGCACTGGGCTCTGATGGTCTGACTCGCGTGGACTTCTTTGTCACGGATAATGGCCCGATTATCAATGAGGTCAACACCATGCCGGGCTTTACCCCGATTTCGATGTACCCGCAGATGTTTGCGGCTTCCGGTGTTGCCTACGAGGAGCTGCTCAGCGCCCTGATTGAGCGGGCGCTAGTAGCTCGTCGATAGAAGTTGGTTCTTACTTTTCTTCGCTCGGCGAGATGTTCTCCAGGTTGTCCGCGATGACCGAGGAGAGCACCGGCATCAGTGAGCTGGCCTCCGACATCGGCATTTCAACGGCGACGAAGCGCTCCCGGCCCATGGCGTACCAGGTGGCGGAGGTACCGGAGGAAAGCGTTGGTTCGTTGAACCAGACAATGTCGCCAACCTGCGTCAGCTGCTGCGTGGTGGTGCTATAGCCAGCCGGCTCGTCGACACCACAGCGCAGCACCACCGGATCGGCTGGGGTGCCGCCCCAAATGACCATGTCCTTCGGCATGTCAGCCGGCATTTCCTCTGCGCTCAGACGGTGACGGTTGCCAAGCTCGCGGGGGAGGGCAGCCTCCAAGCCGCTGCAGCGCTTATCAGCTTCCGGAGCTGCCAGTTCTACCAGTGGGACGCCGCCGCGCTCCGGCTTGTTCTTGTACTCGGAGTCCGGGCGCAGCGCCTCGGCGAGGTCACTCAGGGCATCCTCCGCCTCTGCATTTCCTTCGGCGGTAATCGCAACAACCGGTTCGCGCCCGACGGTGAACCAAGTCGCCAAAGACTCGTCGGTACTGTCGACAACACGCAGCCACGAAATGCCCTTGACCTCTTCGGTCTTAGCCAGTTCGTTGTACTGGCTAGGTACGTTCGCGCCACAGCGCAGCGTGATGCGGTCTTGTTCCAAGTTTCGGTACACAGCGGCACCTTCTGGAGCCGGCTCTGCAATGTCGGCGCGAACCAGACCTGCAGCGCGATCTGGCAGCCGGTCGAGCAGTTCCGCACACTCGGGCGAGTCATTGGCGGGGAGCTCCGGGTTGGAAATCGCGACTGGCTTTGTCGCCTGATTATCCTGGTAAATCTTTGCGGCAAAAATGATGCCGAGGATAGAGATAATGGCGATAGCGAGTGCGATGCCCGCGCGTGTCCGGCTACCCTTGGACTGAACTGTTTCTCCCGATGGGGGTGCGTCTACCATGGGCCTGATTCTACGTTGTCCGGTACCAACTCCAATTGGTTGGGGGCAATACCGAGACGGGTTCCGCTATTAACGGTTAACCATCGACTATTAGGAATGTGACTCGACACTGTGACTGAATTGACCATTGGCGATATTGGCGAGTTTGGGGTCATTGAGGCCATCCGGGCTATCGCCCCGTCGGCACGCAATGGCGACGATGCCGCCGTCTTGACGCAGACAACCCCCAACGCCCGTTTTGTCACTTCCACTGACATGTTGGTGGAAGGGCGCCATTTCCGCCTGGACTGGTCGACACCTCAGCAAGTTGGAGCTAAGGCCGCAGTACAGAATTTCGCCGATATCGAATCGATGGGTGCGCGTCCAACGGCCATGCTTTTCGCCATCTCAGCACCGTTGCATACTCCGGTGAGTGTGGTCACCGGTATCGCCGAGGGGTTGTGGCAGGAAGGCAAGCAATGTCCGGCGGAGCTCGTCGGTGGTGACATGGTCAGCGGAGATTCTCTGGTGATTTCCATCAGTGCGATGGGCGAACTCGGTGGACTTGGGCGGCCGCTGCTGCGCTCAGCAGCACGCGCGGGGGATACGGTGATTGCGTCGGGACGCATCGGCTACTCTGCTGCGGGCCTTGCGCTGCTTCAGCACTGCGGAAGCCCGGCAAAGGTTCCAAGCGAGTTTGCGCAGCTGGTGGCAGCACACTGTACGCCCGAATTCGAATACCGCAGGGGTGCCACGGCGCGAGCTACAGGTGTGCGTTCACTGACGGACAATTCCGATGGGCTGGTGGTGGATCTCCGCGCTATTGCGCAGGCCTCCAGGGTTACTTTGGAAGTCGACAGCAGTGCCATTGCGCCCGATGAGTTGCAGATTGCCGCTGGTGAATACCTGGGCATCGACCCGTGGGAGTGGGTGCTCACCGGCGGGGAGGACCATACACTGATCGGTTCGACGCCGGGGGAGCCTCCGACGGGGTTCCGCGCTATCGGTACGGTGTCGAAGGAAAAGTTCGATTCGGTGCTTATCGACGGCAAACCTCCTGCCCGCGATGCCGGTTGGGTTTCCTTTTAAGAGTTCGAAGAGGTTTTGAGAAGAAAGGCTGCATGACATGGATCCGTTGCCGGTCGAAGAAGGGTGGCAGAAGGCGCTGGAGCCAGTGGCCGATGACATCCACCGGATGGGGCAGTTCCTGCGCGAGGAGAACGCGGCCGGCTACGGTTACCTGCCCGCGGGCACCGATGTGCTGCGCGCCTTTACTTATCCATTCGATGAGGTCAAGGTGCTCATTATCGGTCAGGACCCGTACCCGACCCCGGGCCATGCGATGGGGCTTAGCTTCTCGGTCCAGCCGGATGTGAAGCCGGTACCGCGGTCGTTGGCGAATATTTTTAAGGAGTATTCCTCCGACCTGGGGCTCCCGACTCCCTCCAACGGTGACCTCACTCCGTGGAGTAGGCAGGGCGTGGCCCTGTTCAACCGTGTACTGACCGTGCGCCCGGGTGCTGCTGCCTCGCACCGCGGTAAGGGCTGGGAGGCAATCACGGAGCATGCCATCAAAGCATTGGTCGCCCGTGATCAGCCTCTCGTGGCCATTCTGTGGGGACGCGACGCGCAGAGTTTGCAGCGTTGGCTCCCCGGCGTGGACTGCATCTGTTCGCCGCACCCGTCACCGCTGTCGGCATCCCGTGGGTTCTTCGGGTCGCGTCCGTTCAGCCGGGCCAATGAGTCGCTGATTCGTCAGGGAGCTACCCCTATCGACTGGACGCTAGAATAGGAATTCATGTCTTTGCAGATTGGTTCTGCCGCCATCGTCGGCTGGGTTGCCCGGGGGATTGACGCGCTTCAATCCCGCCGCGATGAGATCAACAGTCTCAATGTCTTCCCAGTACCGGATTCCGATACCGGGTCGAATATGCTCGCGACGTTGAGTTCGGCCTATGAGGAAGCGCAAAAGGCTGACGCTTCCGATGTTCGCGCAGTCACCGCGGCCCTAGCTGCCGGTGCAGTGCGCGGTGCCCGCGGTAATTCGGGCACTGTGCTCTCGCAGGTTTTTCGCGCGGTGGCTGAGGCTGCCTCCGGTAGTGGCATTGGCGTTGAGTCGGTACAACACTCGCTAAAGCTAGCTGTGCAACATGTTTCCCAAGCGATTGCCAATCCGGTGGAGGGCACGATTCTGACAGTCCTGCGGCACGCCGCGATTGCCGCGGAGGAATTTGAGGGCGACTCGATTGAGGAGCTCGCCGACACGATCGCGGATGCCGCTCGCGATGCGCTGGCGAAAACCCCTAGCCAGCTCCCGGCACTGCAGCAGGCGGGCGTGGTCGACGCCGGCGGCGCGGGGTTGGTCATTCTGCTCGACGCGCTTGCCGACGAAGTCAGCGGCCGCGCAGCCGCACCGGTCGATTTGCATGTCGACGCGCCACACGTAGCCACCGTTGAGATGGAGGTCATGTACCTGATTTCCTTGGCGGATACCCAGGCGGTGGAAGCGCTGCGAGAGCGGTTGAACCCGCTGGGCAATTCGCTCATCATCGCAGGTGATGCTGGTAATGCGGAGACCGCGCAGTACATGGTGCATATCCACACAGTGGAGCCGGGCGCAGTTATTGAGGCGGCACTCGACTTCGGTCGTCCGGAACGCATCCGTATCGAGGTGCTCGATGAGCCGGAGACAACACCTGAGTCCACTCGCATCCTCATTGCGGTAGTGCCGGACGGTCCGCTGAATGATCTCATCACCTCCTCGGGAGCGATTGCTATCAGCCCGACCCCCGCTCCGACTCCCACATCCACTCCCACAGATCGAGCAGCCATCGCCGACCAGGAGTTCGCTGACAATGTGGTCACCAAGGCGCTGACTGCCATGCGGGGTGCGGATGAGGTAATCCTGCTGCCAAATGGGCTGGTCAGCGACCAGGAATTGGCGGATATCGAATTCGCTGCTGCCGCGGCTAATCCGACTCTCGCGGTAGTGTCCACAGCCTCCATTCCGGCTGGCCTTGCTGCCTTGGCCGTGCATTCGGCTGAGCTGCCGCTGGCGGTTGCTGCGTATGCGATGGGAGAGGCCGCCAATGGCACGCGAACGGCTGTAGTCGCTGCGGACGTCGATAAGCCCCTGACTGACGCACTCACAGAGACCATCTCAGACCTGTTGGCTGGCGGCGGGGAACTAGTGACTCTGCTGCTCGGGCGCGGATCTGAGGGCGTTGACATAGCGCAAGTGCGGGCACGGCTGGACAAGCCTGTGGAGGTCGTAGCCTACGATGCAACCGGCATCGATGAGCTGGTGCAGGTAGGAATCGAGTAGCACGATGCTCGGATGGCTCGGCTCGGATTATGCGCGCACGCCCCTGAGTATCGTGGTGGGGCCAAAGATTGCAAAGAAGCTGCATACGGCTTTTGGTATGGAGACCGTCTCGGATGCGCTGACGAACTTCCCAAAGCGCTACGTGGCGCAGGGTAAGAGCTTAGATGTGTCATTTTCCGACATTGGCGACACCATCACCACAGTCGTGGAGGTGCACAGCATTTCGCCAGCGCCCGCCTTCGCCGATCGACGCAAGCCACTGAAAATCTATGTCAGCGACGGCGTGCGCATTCTTCCGGCCGCGATTTTCGGTGCCGAATGGCTGCGCAATATGCTGCACCCCGGTGTGCGTCTGCTCATTGTTGGCACGCTCAGCGAGTTCCGCAATGAGCTACAGCTGAAAAATGTTGATTGCATGGTGCTTAAAGCCGACGGTTCGGTAGGCGCAGCCACTGGCAAGCTGGCCACGCTGACGAAGACAGCCAAGGGGATTGCAGAGATGCAGCGGTTGCTCACGCGTCCTTACTTGCCCATTTACCGTGGCCGCAAAGGAGTAGCGGGTATTCACCTGGCTCTGTACATGCAGCGCATCCTCGAATGGTTGCCGCTGCAGCCAGACCCGTTGCCCGCCGCACCGGAGGGACTTACCGATTTCGACTCCGCACTGCGTGGCGCACACTTTCCCTCCATCGCGGGCCCCGACATCGCGCTTGCCCGACTGAAGTACGACGAAGCGCTTGAGCTCCAGCTCGCCGTTGGTGCACGCAAGCGTACTCAAGCGAGTCTCACCGCTCCGGCCTGCATGGAAGTCGCCGGGGGACTTCGCGACGAGCTACGCCGGGGGTTGCCGTTTTCGCTTACCGACGGTCAGGTCGCGGTCGCAGCCGATATTGCGGACGATATGTCGCAGCCCAGCCCAATGAACCGCCTGCTAGCAGGTGAAGTCGGCTCGGGTAAGACCGTGGTGGCCCTACTGGGAATGCTGCAAGCAGTCGATTCCAGCAGGCAGTGCGCGATGCTGGCGCCGACGGAAGTCCTGGCCCAACAGCACTACCGATCGCTGACAGCGATGCTGGAGCAAGCCGGAGTAGCAGTGACTGTACGACTGTTGACGGGATCGATGTCGACGAAGGAGCGCCGGGCAACCCTGTTGGAGGCAGTCAACGGGGAGGCTGACATTGTCGTCGGCACGCATGCCCTGCTCAGTGAGGGCGTGGAGTTCTTCGATCTCGGGCTGGTGGTCGTCGATGAGCAGCACCGCTTTGGTGTGCGCCAGCGCGATCAGCTGCGCAGCAGGGGACGGGGTGGAATGACACCGCATCTGTTGGTGATGTCGGCAACCCCCATTCCGCGCACGGTAGCGATGACCATTTTTGGCGACCTCGCAGTTTCGCAGTTGACGGAATTGCCACGGGGACGTCAGGAGATCCAATCTTTTGTCGTACCGACGCTGGAAAAGCCGCGCTGGGAGGCACGAACCTGGGAGCGGATTGGGGAAGAAGTGGCCAAGGGCAACCGCGCCTTCATTGTCTGTCCCCGCATTACCCGCGACGAGGAACAGTTCCTCGACGAGTCCGTGGAGGCGGTGTTCGACCGAGCGAGGAAGAAACTTCCCGGTGTACGTATCAGTCAGTTGCACGGCAATATGGCACCGGAGGACAAAGACCGCGTGATGCAGGCCTTTGCCACAGGACAGCTGGATGTGCTGGTGTCCACCACAGTTATCGAAGTCGGCGTGGATGTACCAGAGGCCACGATTATGATGATTCGCCGCGCCGAGAGCTACGGCATCTCGCAGATTCACCAGCTGCGCGGTCGTGTCGGCCGTGGTGACCGGGGTGGACTGTGCTTCTTGTGTACCCACACGCATTCGCAGACACCCGAGCGCACCCGGCTGGAACGCATTGCCGCCACCACCGACGGCATTCAACTGGCGGAGTTGGATCTGGCCACGCGTAGTTTCGGCGATCTGCTCGGCGATGACCAATCGGGGCTGGCGACTGGCCTCGGCCTGGTGGACCTCACCACCGACGGCGAAATCATCGAGCGCACCCGACATGATGCCATGGTTCTCCTCGATGTTGATGAGAGGCTTGTGGGAGAGCTCATCTCCGATATCGATGAAGAGCAGTCGAACTACTTGGACCGCTCCTAGTAAGACCAAAGTAGACTGTTGGGCATGGTAGATGTCTGTGCACCTTTTGCAGGAGTAGTCCGCTGGGAGGTCGCCGAGAAAGACTCGGTGACGACCGGTCAGGTCATTGCGGTCGTGGAGGCCGTCAAGCTAGAAGCGCCGGTTTTAGCGCCCTGCCCGGGCACGGTCGCGGAGGTGGCGGCAGATCAATTTGTGGATGTCGAAGGTGGTCAGCTGCTGGCACGAATCACGCCAGCAACTCACAGCACCACGGCACAGCACAACGGCAACGAGAACACATCGCACGAAGGGAAGTAGATGACCCGCATTATTGCAGGTGAGGCACGCGGCCGTAGGCTAGTCGCGCCCAAGGGAGAGACCACGCGGCCAACTAGCGACCGCGCGAAGGAAGCCATCTTTTCTTCCTGGTCCACACGCTTTGGGCTAGAGGGAACTCGCGTTCTCGACCTGTTCGCTGGCTCGGGTGCGCTCGGTTTGGAAGCGGCTTCGCGCGGCGCGCGTTCCGTCGTGTTGGTGGAAAACGATCCGAACGCCATTGCCGCTATTGAAAAGAACATTCGCACCGTGGGGCATCCCGATGTGGCCGTGTCTCCGATGAAAGTGTCGTCGTACCTTGCGGGCGCGCCGGGCGAGCCTTTTGACCGCGTCATTGCGGATCCTCCCTATGAGCTGGCGGGGGAGGCCGTTACAGAGATGCTCGAGGCGCTGCGCAGCTTCCTCGCGCCGGGCGCGGTTGTGACTGTGGAGCGTCACCGCGATGACGAGGAGACGCAGTGGCCCGAGGGCTACGAACAGCTCCAGCAGAAGCTGAAGCGCCGCATTCACGGTTTGGCGCGCTTCGACACCGCTATCTATAACGCTTAACGTTCTTCTTTACGCTTTACGACGGCCAAAGGTGGTTTACCTCTATGACTCACGCATGCTGCCCCGGTTCCTACGATCCCATGACCTCTGGTCACCTCGATGTGATTGAGCGTGCCGCGCGCCAATTCGATCAGGTGACCGTGCTGGTTACCCACAACCCGAATAAGCAGGGCATGTTCAACGTCGAAGAGCGCATGGACCTCATTCGGCAGTGCACGCAGCACTTGGACAATGTGCAGGTGGACTCCTGGTCGAAGCTGTTGGTTGACTACACGTCCGCGCAGGGTATTACCTGCCTGGTCAAGGGGCTGCGCTCGGCGGCGGACTACGAGTACGAGGCTCCCATGGCGCAGATGAATCGGCGCATGACGGGCATTGAGACTCTCTTTGTGGAGGCTGATCCGAAGTACGGTCATGTGTCGTCGACACTGATGAAGGAAGTTGTTCGCTACGGCGGTTCGGTGGAAGGGCTAGTTCCCGAGCCTGTCTTGCACGCCCTGCAGCGCCGACTGAAGTAGCATGTAAGTCATGTTTCGCGTCTTCGAATCTCTTGATGAACTGGTCCAGATCCTAGAAGAGGCACACGGCGTGCCACTGTCGGCCAATTGTATGGTTCCGCGTCAGCGTGTTCTCGAGTTGCTCGATGAGCTAAGGGATGCTTTCCCGGCTGAGCTCGATGACGCGCAGGACGTCTTGGACCAGCGGGATGAGATTATCAACGATGCTGAAGCCCGGGCGAACAACACCATTTCGACTGCGGATGAAGAAGCCCATCGCATTGTCGACGAGGCCGAGGCCCGAGCTAACCACACCGTCGAGGATGCCAATGCCCACGCAGCTGGCACCGTCGCGGCCGCTGAGGACGACGCCCGTCGCCTCCGCGAGGATGCTCAGCACGAGTATGACAGCATTGTGGATCGTGCTTCTGCCGAGTCCGATCGCCTGATTCACGCTGGTAACGAATCCTACGAGCGTTCCGTTGCGGAAGGCCGCGAGGAGCAGGCTCGCCTGGTCGCTGAGTCGACGGTCGTCCGCGAGGCCAACGACGAGGCGAATCGTCTGCTTTCCGACGCACACGCGGATTCCTCTCGCCTCCGTGAAGAGTGTGACCGCTACGTCGATTCCAAGCTCGCCGAGTTTGAACAGACTCTCCAAGAGACCCTGCGTAATGTCGGTCGCAATCGCTCTGTACTGCGTTCGGGAGCCGGTGCCGTCGGCGGTGGTGCAGGGGCACAGAACGCGCCGTCTTCCTTCTCCGAGGGGCAGGAACGCCGCCGGTACGAGCGTTAGCGCATCTTCGGGGTAGACTGAGGCTTATCATGACTGACTCATCCCCATTTGTTCTGGACGTCTCGACATGTCTGCAGGGCGGCATGCCCGAGCAGTTCCGCAAGGTAGGCGATAGCCCTGTCCGCGTTGGTGTCGAGATGATTGGCATCGCCGCTGGCGAGGAGGTTGTCGTTGACGGCATTGTCACGAACCTCGGCAGCGGTGTCATGGTTGACGCGACTGTGACTGCCAAGGCCACCGGCGAGTGCGTGCGCTGCCTAGCCCCGCTGAATCCGGAGCTCAGCTTCCACATTTCGGCTGTCTTTTCCAACAACGAGGACTTCATCACAGGCGACGATGCCGAGGAAGAAGACCTCGAGGACGAAGTTGGCCAGATCGTCGACAATACGGTGGATATCACTCAAGCCGTCATCGATGAGGCGGGCTTGAATCTGCCCTTCAATCCGACCTGTCTGGATTTCGATTCCAGCTGTGCTGAGTCGGACTCAGAAGTGCCGGAGCCAGACGGCATCTCGGGTGAAGAGGAGCGCATTGATCCGCGTTGGGCTGGCCTGGCGGAAAAGTTTGGCTCGCTCGGCGACGAGAAGTAATCGACGACGACTTAGACGAAGACTTTAAAGGAGATATAACGGATGAGCCGCAAGCGTCGGCTAACCGGTGAGGCGGCTAGAAAGGCGGCTTTCGAGGCCGTCGATCACGCCCCGCTGCTGGAAAAACTCGGTGTTGAGCTACCAGAGGAGTCCCTGAAGCTCGCTTTGACCCACCGCAGTTTCGCGAATGAAAATGGCATGCTGACCAATAACGAGCGGCTAGAGTTCCTGGGCGACGCCGTGCTGGGCATGTGCGTTGCTGAAGAACTCTACCGTCGCTTCCCGGATCGCGCTGAGCAGGATATTTCCAAGATGCGTGCAGGTGTCGTGAACATGTACGCGCTGGCTGACCTGGCCCGCAGTATCGGGCTGGGAGAGCATATTCTCCTCGGCCGCGGTGAGAAGGCCACCGGTGGCGCGGATAAGCACTCGATTCTCGCTGACACCACCGAGGCGCTGCTGGGTGCTATTTACCTGCAGCATGGCTTCGAGGTTGCCCGCGAGACCGTGCTTCGCCTGTTTAACCAGATGATTGACGATGCCCCGACTGAGTCTCGCGGTCGGGACTGGAAGACGCTGTTGCAGGAGCGCCTGGCGGCCAAGCAACTACCGGCTGCCGAGTACACTGTGCGCACCACCGGCCCCGACCATGACCTAACTTTCTACGTCGACGTGCTGGTTGACGGCGTGGTTAAGGGCAGCGGTACCGGCGCCACGAAGAAGGAAGCCGAAATGCACGCCGCGCATCAGGCGCATACCGCACTGGCCTAATGCCCGAGCTTCCTGAAGTCGAGTCCGTACGCCGCGGTCTCGACACTTACGTGGTCGGTGGCCGCATCGACGATTCCTTCGTCTACAACGCTCGTGCCGTGCGGCGCCAACCCGGTGGCGCCGCGGAGTTTATCGGTCGTACGCGCGGGCGCACGGTTGTCGCTACGGATCGTCGTGGCAAGTTCATGTGGCTCACGCTTGACGACGACTCCGCAATCGCCATCCACCTGGGCATGAGCGGCCAATTGCGCGTGGAAGCTCCGTACACTCCCGATACGCTGCCTGGCCGTCACACCCGAGCCGCTTTCGGCATCGCCCTGCCGGACGGCGCTCGGCACCTAATCAACTTCAACGATCAGCGCACCTTTGGTTGGGTCTGGGCCTGTGAAATGGTCGAATCCCATGGACGCTTGGTTCCGGAACCCGCAGCCAAGATCGCGCCCGATCTATTGGAGCCCACCGTCGATGTGGTTGCACTTGCACACCGCATGATGAAGTCGCGTTCACCGATCAAGGCCGTATTGCTCAACCAGAACATTGTGTCGGGTATCGGCAACATCTATGCCGACGAAATGCTTTGGGCGGCGAAGGTCGATGGTCGCGTGCCGGCGTGCGACCTTTCGGTCCGTCGTTTAGCGAAACTTTTGCGCGAGGGACAATCCGTGCTCGAACGGGCGCTAGCGGCCGGCGGCACGAGCTTCGATGCGTTATATGTGCATGTCAACGGCGAAAGCGGCTATTTTGAGCGGAGCTTGAACGCCTATGGACAAGCGGGGGAACCGTGCCCGAGGTGTGGGCGCGCAATTGTCCGTCTGCCATTTGGGAATAGATCGAGTTATCTGTGTCCCACCTGTCAGCGCTAGAATTTCCTTATGAGTTTCATGGAGCAAGCAACCGACTGGGTAAATGCTTGGAATGACAAGTACTGGCTGCTCATGATTGTTCTGCTGATTGGTACAGGTTTGTACTTCTGTTGGCGGACCATCATGGTGCAGATTCGGTACATCCCGGAGATGTTCAGGGCCATCACTGAAAAGCCCTCTGATATTTCTGAGGGCGTCAAGGGCATCTCGGCCTTTAAGGCCTTTACAATTTCGGCAGCCTCACGCGTGGGTACCGGAAACGTCGCAGGTGTGGCGGTGGCGATCACCACCGGTGGCCCTGGCGCGGTGTTTTGGATGTGGCTGCTCGCCGCGATTGGTGGCGCAACCAGCTTCGTGGAGTCTACGCTGGCACAGCTGTACAAGGTGCGGGATAAGGACTCTTACCGAGGCGGCCCGGCCTACTACATCACCAAGGGGCTAGGGGAGAACTGGCGCTGGATGGCCTCGCTGTTCGTCATCGCTATCACGGTGACCTACGGTTTCGTGTTCAACGCGGTGCAGTCCAACTCGATTACGGCGGCTGTGGCTCAGTCGACCGGGCAGGAGACACCGATCTTTAAGTTCTGTGTCGGTATCGTGCTGGCAATCTTGGCTGGTGTCATCATCTTCGGTGGTGTGCAGCGTATTTCGGCGGTGACGCAGATTGTCGTGCCGATTATGGCCGTGGCCTACATTATCCTCGGCCTGATTGTCTTGGCTCTCAACATCACCGAGGTGCCGGGCATGATCAAGCTGATTTTTGAGCACGCCTTCGGTATCCGTGAGATTGCTGGTGCTGCCGTCGGTACTGCCATGATGCAGGGTATTCGCCGCGGTCTGTTCTCCAATGAAGCCGGTATGGGTTCCACTCCGAATGCGGCGGCGACGGCATCGGTGTCGCACCCGGTCAAGCAGGGCCTCATTCAGACCATGGGCGTCTACTTCGATACCTGGGTCGTCTGTACCATCACCGCGGTTATCATTCTGCTGTCCGACCCGACTTTCGGCGGCGATGTAGAGGGCACCGCGCTGACTCAGGCCGCGCTGTCAGCGCAGGTGGGTACGTGGGCTATCCACGCGGTTACGGTTATCATTTTCTTCCTTGCGTTCTCCTCGCTGGTGGGCAACTACTACTACGCCGAAGCAAATATCCCGTTCCTGTCTAAGAGCAAGGCTGTCCTGAATACCGTGCGCGTCCTGGTCATCCTGTGCGTTATTGGCGGAGCTGTCGGTTCCGTGCCGCTCGTCTGGTCGCTTGCAGATACCTTCTCCGCCCTCATGGCCACCATTAACATCATTGCCATTCTCCCGCTGGGTGGCGTCGCTGTCGCCCTGCTGAAGAACTACTCCGAGCAGAAGTCCAAGGGGCTCAATCCGGTATTCCACCGCGATGATCTGCCAAACCTCCGCGGCCACGACAAGATCGAGTGCTGGGACGGTTCCGACCCGATGACAGTGCGTGAGTCCGATGTCGCTTAACGACGTCCGCCTCACCGCGTGGGTACACGGTCGTGTTCAAGGTGTCGGTTTTCGCTGGTACACCCGCGCGACGGCTCTGGAGTTGGGGTTGGTTGGTTATGCCCAGAACTATCCGGATGGTCGGGTGTTAGTTGTTGCTGAAGGGCCACGGGCAGACTGTGAGAGTTTGCTCGCTTGGCTTGAGGGGCCGAATACTCCGGGCGATGTGACGGCAGTGGTGCCGTTATGGCAGGAACCGAAGGGTGCATTGAGCACGTTTGACCGTCGTTAAGCGTGTGCCAACTGCCTTCCTCCCCCCCCATGTCGGTGTAGGAAACCGAAAAATTCGAAAACATTCTATCCCTCGCTCTGCGTCATTGTTTTTACGCAGTTAGCGGGGGATTTTTTCGTGTCTTGAGGTAGTCGATTGGGACGCTGAAGAGGTCTTAGAGCGCTGAACAACTACGCAAGTGAGAAAAAGAATACGCAAATACGGAGGAAAAGTGATTTAAGTTAATAACTACCTACTGACAGACAGGGGAGGCACATATGACGCCTGAAGAAGTAATTGCACAGTCTGGAAACTCAGCGTGGATGCTGATTTCGGCTTCGTTGGTTTTGCTGATGACACCGGCGCTCGCGCTGTTCTATGGCGGCATGTCGCGACAGAAGTCGGTGCTCAACATGATGATGATGAGCTTTGGTGCTGTCGGCGTTGTCGGTGCCATTTACGTGCTGTGGGGCTGGTCGATGTCCTACGGATCGCAGTCGATCGGTGGTGTTTTTGCCAACCCATTCGAGTTCTTCGGTCTGCGTAACTCAATCACGGATGACGACGGCAACTACATTGCGAGTGCGAACGGTTACCCAAACATCATCGACATTGGGTTCCAGCTCACGTTCTGCTCGATTTCTGTAGCGCTGATCTCTGGGGCGCTGGCCGAACGCGTGAAGTTCTCCACCTGGTTGATTTTCGTCGGTTTCTGGACAACGCTGGTGTACTTCCCAATGGCCTTCATGGTCTGGGGCGGTGGTCTGCTGAGCCACTCTGCAGAGAGCCTTTCGGCGAAGCTGTTCGGCACCGCCGACGGTGAAGCGCTCATCGCTCCAATTGACTTCGCCGGCGGTACGGTTGTCCACATTGCTGCTGGTACCGCAGCTTTGGTGCTGGCAATCATCGTCGGCAAGCGTAAGTCTGTTGCCGCCAACCAGCACCGTCCGCACAACCTGCCACTGGTCATGTTGGGAGCCGCACTGCTGTGGTTCGGTTGGTTCGGCTTCAACGGCGGTTCGGCATTTGCGGCCGACGGTGTCGCTGGTCTGGCATGGCTGAATACGACGGTGGCAGCGTGCGTGGGTATGCTCGGCTGGATTTCACTCGAGCGTATTCGTGATGGACATCCCACCTCGCTCGGCGCTGCTTCGGGTGTCATCGCAGGGCTTGTGACTATTACTCCGGCCGCAGGAGATATGAACCCAGTGACCTCAATCATTCTGGGCTATATCGGAGGTGCGCTGGCTTGCTGGGGAGTTGGCTTAAAGTACAGGTTCAACTTCGATGACACCCTGGATGTGGTTGGTCTGCACCTGGTTGCAGCTATGTGGGGAACGATTGGTGTCGGTCTGCTGGCCAACGACCGAGGACTGCTTACCGGCGGTGGCATCGACGGCCTGAAGTTGTTTGCCATCCAGGTCATTATTGCTGTCGTCGCAGCTGTGTTCTCGGGCGTGCTGACGTACATCATTGCCCGAGTCCTGAAGGCAACCGTCGGTTGGCGTATCCACGGCGAGCAGGAACATTCTGGTATTGACGTCGCTCAGCACGGTGAGTCGGCCTACACGTCGGCCAAGCAGGCGGCTGTGTAAACGGCGCCGTGTAAACAAGGCTGTGTAAATGAGTGAGTGCTTGGGGTAATTCAGCTCCAAACCGTAACTACGGGTAAGATATTGCCCCATGTATTTGAAATCGCTGACTCTGAAGGGCTTTAAATCCTTCGCTTCGGCGACGACGATGAAATTTGAGCCCGGCATCTGCGCAGTTGTCGGCCCGAACGGATCCGGAAAGTCGAATGTCGTCGATGCCCTCGCGTGGGTTATGGGTGAGCATTCCGCCAAGACCCTCCGTGGCGGCAAAATGGAAGATGTCATCTTTGCGGGTACCTCCGGGCGAAAGCCCTTGGGGCGCGCGGAGGTTACTCTTACCATCGACAATTCCGATGGGGCACTTCCCATTCAATATAAGGAAGTCTCTGTCACGCGTCGCATGTACCGCGACGGCGCAAGTGAGTACGAAATCAACGGTTCTCGCGTCCGCCTCATGGATGTCCAAGAGCTCCTCAGCGACACCGGTATTGGCCGCGAGATGCACATCATCGTCGGCCAGGGCCGGCTTTCGCAGATTCTGGAGTCGCGGCCAGAGGAGCGTCGTGCGTTTATCGAAGAAGCAGCGGGTGTGCTCAAGCACCGCCGCCGCAAGGAGAAAGCGCAGCGCAAACTCCAGTCGATGCAGGCTAACCTCGACCGTCTGCAGGATCTGACAGGTGAGCTTTCCCGTCAGCTCAAACCGCTGAAGCGTCAGGCTGAGGCCGCCTCTCGCGCCCAGACTGTGCAGGCAGACCTGCGCGACGCCAAGTTGCGTTTGGCTGCCGCGGACTTCGTGGATTTGCAGGACAGCCTCAATGACATTGCTGGTCAAGCCAAGCTCATTGAGGAAAAGGTGGAGGCCGCCACGGAGCGAGCCGAGATTGCCGCTGAGCGCACTGCAGAACTCGAAGCCGAACTGGAGGACATCACTCCAGCTGCCGATGCTGCCCGTGACCTTTGGTTCCGTCTCTCCGCACTCGGTGAGCGTATTCAAGCGACGGCCCGCATCGCCGCCGATCGCGCGGCCGACCACTCCGTCGCTCCGTGGGTAGGCCCAGACCCGGACTTCCTGGAGCAGCGTGCCGACGATGCCGCCACCGAAGAAGCCACGCTCGCTGAGGCTGAGGCAGAGGCCCGTGAAAAACTGGAGGAAATCCGCGAAACGCTCTTCGACGCCGAGGAGACTTTCCGCGAAGCCGAAGCGGAGCACCTCGCGGCCGTTCGCGCAATCGCCGACCGTCGCGAAGGCGTGGTTCGTCTCATTTCCGCAGAAGAATCTCTGCGCACCCGCTTGGAAGCCGCCGAAGCCGAAGCTGCACGCCTTGCCGAGCAAACCAATGAGGCCGACGAACGCCGTGCCGATGCCACCGAAGCTGTGGAAAACGCCGCGCAGGAGCTAGCCGAGGCAGAATTCGAAGGTCCCGAGCTGCAGAGTGCTTATGAACAGGCCAACCGGGAAGCAGAGCTGGCCTCTACACGGTTGAAAGAACTCCGCGCTGACGAGCGCGACCTCGAGCGCAGCGTCTCAGGTCTGTCCGCCCGCATCGAAGCTCTGGAGACCGCCCGCACCGCCGCTGCCAACGACGGCACTGCGTGGCTACGTGAAAAGCACGAGCTCGGCGTTCTCTCTGAAGTCATCGATGTCGACGCTGGCTGGGAAAAAGCGCTCACTGCCGCCCTCGGCGCGGCCGCCGAAGCACTGGTCAGCGAGGGCAGTGGAGATTCGCTTATCGACGAGCTTGTGGCCGCGGGCAAGGGTAGTGCCGTCGTTATCAATTCTGCGGATGCATCTGACTCCTGGCGCTTGGACATCACTCTGCCCGCACAGGCATCCTGGCTGCTCGATCATGTGACGGTGCCAGCTAACCTCGCTGGTTCGTTGACCTCTCTGCTCGTTGATGTCGTGGCCTGCGACGACGAGCACGTCGCCCGTGAACTGGTGGCGCAGGATACTCGACTGCGCGTTGTTGATCGCGATGGTGTGCTGCGTGGCTCTGGTTGGGTAGCTGGCGGTGCTGGTGGCACTGCATCAGGTGTGGAAATCGCCGCCGACATTGCTAAGACTCGCGAAGAACTAGCAGAAGCACAGGCGCGTTTGAGTGACCTCGGTGGTGTGCTCTCCGGTGCACAGGCCGAAGAAGAGGACCGCCGCACTGACGCAGCGGCCGCCCGTGCTGCGTTGCGTGAACATCAGAGTCGTATGAAGGTCCTCACGGATGCCCGGACTCGGGCCACAGCGCAGCTGTCTGGCGTGGTGCATGATGCCGAACGCGCTGAGCAGCGCGGAGCCGAAGCCGCGGACCGAGTAACGAAGCTCCAGAAGGAGTTGGCGGAGGTCGCAGACCGCTTAGCTCGCGTTGACCGTGACCCCGAGGAGGGGGAACCGTCGACAAGCGAACGTGACCGTGCCTCGGAGGCGCTGACGGCTGTGCGCGCCATGGAAACAGAGGCGCGTCTGTCGCTGCGTACGGCAGAGGAGCGACTGTCGAGTGTACGAGGCAAGGCCGAGCGGCTCCGTCGCCAGGCTGCATCGGAGCGCGTAGCGAAGGCTCGCCATGAGCAGGCGCAGATGGCGAAGGTTGCCCAGCGGGCGCTTGCAGAAGTTGTCGCGGAGCTGGCTGAGGACCTGCACGCGAAGGTCAACGTGTCGTTGGCGCGGGCAGAGGCCGATCGCGACGATGCCGAGGCGCAGAAGAAGACGGTGTCGCAGGCACTATCAGCGGCCCGGACGGAGGCGAATACGGCGCAACGTGAGCTGGCACAGCTAACGGATTCCGCGCACCAGGGCGACATCGCCCGTGCGCAGGCGCAGGTCCGCGTGACCGAGGCTGCAGAGCGCATCGTCGACCAGTTGGGGCTGTCTGTCGATGACCTGCTCGCGGAATTTGCTCCTGATGAGAACTTCGACCGCGCAGCCGTGACGAAGCAGCTCAAACAGGCGGAGAAGGATCTGCGTGTGCTCGGCCGCGTCAACCCGTTGGCGCTGGAGGAGTATAAGGCGATGGAGGAGCGCTACTCTTTCCTATCCACGCAGCTCGATGATGTCCTCAAGGCCCGCCAGGACCTCACCGATGTTGTCGAGGAAGTCGATGCCACGATCCTGCAGCTCTTCACAGACGCGTGGAACGATGTCGAGGCAGAATTCCCCGCAGTCTTTCAAACGCTTTTCCCGGGCGGCGACGGACGACTGGTTCTCACCGAGCCGGACAACCTGCTCACGACAGGTATCGAGGTTGAAGCCCGCCCGCCGGGCAAAAAGGTCAAGCGGCTGTCGTTGCTCTCCGGCGGCGAGAAGTCGCTGACGGCGCTGGCAATGCTCGTCGCTATTTTCCGCGCGCGCCCGAGTCCCTTTTACGTACTCGACGAGGTGGAAGCCGCGCTTGACGACGTCAACCTGCGTCGCCTTATTGCGCTGCTCGAGGAACTCCGCGCGACCAGTCAGCTGATTGTCATTACGCACCAGAAGCCAACAATGGACGTTGCGAATGTGCTCTACGGCGTGACCATGCGGGGCGATGGTGTGACTCGAGTAATCTCGCAGCGAATGTCACCGGCATCCGCAACTCCGTCGACAGGAGCGGAGTAAGCGCGGAGTAAGTGAGGAAGAGTCGTTGATACTGCATAATGAGAGTTATGACTCCAACTCAGTGGATACTCCTTGTCGTCGCGATTGTCGTTATTATCGCGCTGCTCTTTGTTGTGGGCTATGTCCGCAGGAAGAACCAGCGCATTTCCTTTGCGAAGGAAGATACTAAGGAACTCACCCAGCAGGAGAAGTCTGGAAATTACCAGGCCACTAGTGGTTTTAACTTCGCTCCGGCCGGTGGTGGGACTGATACCCGCGAGAAGCAGCCGGTTGAAAAACCGATGCCGAAACCGGCGGAAAAGCCGATTGAAAAGCAGGCCCCGGAGCCGGAGGAAAAGCAGGCTGATATACCTGCCGATCAGCCGGACGGTTCACTGCTGAAACCAGAAGGTCGACTGGTTATTCCGGATAACCCCACCGAAATGGAGGGGGATTATGACCGCGTAATGCGGGAAATCCCAATCGATTTGCCAACGGCCGGGGAAGAGGAATCAGAGCCCGAGCCGGAACCACAACCAGAGCCCGAAGCAGAGCCTGAGGTAGAGGTAGTTCCTGCTCCTGAGCCGGAGCTGGAGCCGGAACCGACTCCCGAACCAGAACCGACTCCAGAGCCGGAGCCGGAAGCTGCGCCGGAGCCGACGCCAGAGCCAGAAGCAGAACAGCAGATTGACTCCATCGACCCGGCTGAGGGACGTCTGGGCCGCCTGCGCGGTCGTCTGTCACGGTCGCAGAATGCAATTGGCCAGTCTGTGCTCGGCATCTTGGGCGCGGGTGACCTTGATGAGGACGCGTGGGAAGAGGTTGAAGACATCCTGGTTATGGCTGACCTCGGTGCGGCTGCGACGCAGCGTGTCGTCGATAAGCTGCGCGAGCGTATTGCCAGCCAGAAGGTGAGCACGGAAGAGCAAGTGCGCGCCCTGCTGCGTGAGGTGTTGATTGAGGAGTGCAAGCCTGAGATGGACCGCTCCATCCGCGCACTTCCGCACGAGGGCAAGCCCGCAGTGATTCTGGTAGTCGGTGTCAACGGTACAGGTAAGACCACGACGACGGGCAAGCTGGCTCGTGTACTGGTCGCCGGTGGCCACCGTGTTGTTCTCGGCGCAGCGGATACCTTCCGTGCTGCTGCAGCCGACCAGCTGGAAACCTGGGGGCGACGCGTTGGCGCGGAGACCGTTCGCGGCGCTGAAGGCGCCGATCCTGCGTCTATTGCATTTGAGGCAGTTGCTCACGGTATCGAGTCCGGCGCTGATGTGGTGCTCATCGACACCGCCGGCCGCCTGCACACCAAGGTCGGTCTGATGGACCAACTGGACAAGATTAAGCGCGTGGTGGAGAAGAAGGCTCAGGTTGACGAAGTCATCCTGGTTTTGGACGCGACGGTCGGCCAAAATGGTCTACTGCAAGCTCGTACGTTCCGGGATGTAGTAGACATCACCGGCGTTGCCCTGACCAAGCTGGACGGTACCGCGAAGGGCGGCATTGTATTCCAGGTGCAAAACGAGCTCGGTGTGCCGGTGAAGTTGGTTGGCCTTGGTGAAGGTGCTGACCACCTGGCGCCGTTTGAGCCGGAGAGCTTCGTAGACGCACTGCTCGGCGGCCGCAAATAGTAACTAACATCGATGAGTGAATTTTCCATCGATTGGTGAGTACAGCGTCGCCCGTTGCCCCCGGCAAAAATAAAGGCCTCGGAGCCACCGCGTAGATTTCTGTAGAGGATACGCGGGGCTCCGGGGCCTTTAATGTTGAGGTGCTAGGAATCTAGCGGAGAGTTGTGCTAGGAATCCTTAGAATTCTTGCGTGCGAGGCGGGTAGCTGCCACGCCACCGACCAAGAGTGCAAGAGCGGCACCGCCGAGGGCAGTCGCCTGAACACCAGTGACTGCTAGCCCAGTGTTCTTGGTCCCGGTTTGCTTACCGTCATTCTTAGGGTTGTCGGGCTTGTCGCCTGGTTTTTCCTCCCCGGGATTCTCGTCCTCCCCGGGCTGTTCGTCACCTGGGTTTTCATCGTCGCCCGGAGTTTCGTCATCGCCTGGGTTCTCATCGTCGCCCGGAGTTTCGTCATCGGAGGTCGGACAGTAGCCGTAGACTCCGGTTGCCGGGTCGATCTTGCTCATATCACGCGGGGAACCGTCGGGGCACGTTGCGGTGTCATCGACTCCCGGCGGAATTCCGTCATTCTCTGGGGCATCTTCATCGGGCTCCGGAGTTGGGCCGGAATCATCTGAAGTGCCACAAGCGCCGTAAGCTCCGGTTGCCGGGTCAATCTTACTCATGTCACGCGGGGAACCGTCGGGGCAGGTCTGGGTGTCCTCAACGCCCGGTGGGATACCATCGTTAGATGAACCTCCTGGATCCGGGTTTGCAGCGTCATCTACACACTGGAAAGTACCGTCAACATTTTCAAAATGTTGACCGGCGGGGCATTCCGACGGGGCGGGGTCAGGAATCTGTGCGGTGGCAGCGCCAACGCCGATGAGCATGCCGGCTGAAGCGGCAGCGGCCACCATGGTCGAAGAGAGCTTCTTCATTTGGAAACCTCACAATGTCTATAGGAAAGCCCTGCAATCAAAGGACTTAAGGGGGAACACTGTTCACACTTTTGATTCTAATAACTAATTACAGTCTTTGGTGGTATGGGTTTGGGGAGGGGGTAAATCGAAATTGTTGACTCGTCCAAGTCCCAGTAAGGGAAAGCGGGAACTTATATTTACAACGCTGAGTGTGTACACCCGTTGTGGTTGGAGTATCTTTAGAACTCGCCACTGTTTACTCAGCAGGAGATTTTTCCTGTCTTCGCTAGCGAAGCGTGGTACCTGATCGTGTCGGGTGGTGAAAGGCGGATGGGGCGTAGAGGTTCGGTAAAAAATCGGTGCCTGTGGGGTTTATGCTTCGAGCTATGGGAGTTATGAATTTTCGGAGGTATGGCGCACAAAAATGCTCCCGATGCTAAATAGGCATCAGGAGCATTTTATATTTCGTTACCGGGGTAGAACCCTAAGCTTCTTAGCGGTTCTTGCGGGCGATGCGGGTAGCGGCGACACCGCCGACCAGGAGAACCAGAGCGGCTCCACCCAGGGTGGTGGCGTCAACGCCGGTGGCTGCCAGGCCAGTGCTCTGAGTCGAAGAAGCCTCCTTGGACTCAGAGGTATTCTGCTCAGACTTCTTGGAGTCCGAAACCTTCTTTACGTTCTCGGAAGAGGTCGTCTTCTTGGACTCGGAAGCCTTCTTCTCAGCCTTTTCCTTGGCCTTCTTCTCTTCCTTCGTGCACTTGTTTTCGTTCTTGCACTCAGCAGAGATCTTGATGTCAACGTTTACCTTGACATCCTTGCCGTCCTTACCTGGCTTACCGTCCTTGCCGTCCTTACCTGGCTTACCGTCCTTGCCATCCTTGCCCGGCTTACCGTCCTTGCCATCCTTGCCCGGCTTACCGTCCTTGCCGTCCTTACCCGGCTTACCCGGCTTCTCGTCGTCCTTGCCTGGCTTGTCAGCGTCCGGCTTGTCCGTGCCTGGTTTGTCAGTGTCCGGCTTCGCCTCGTCCTTGACGCAGACACCGAAGATGTTCGGGTTGCCTGGGACTGGCTTGCTCATGTCGAAGTGCTCGCCCTCCGGGCACTGCTTATCAGAAATGCCTGGGTTTCCCAGGTCGCCCGGCTGGGACCCATTGTCGCCCGGTGTTTCGGGCTTAGGAGCCTCCTGGTCCGCGACGCACTGGAAGGTTCCGCCGACGTTCTCAAAGTGCTGGCCGTCTGGGCACTTGTCCGGCATTGGGGCCGGAATTCCGTCAGTGGAATCCTGCTCAGGCTGGTCTGCGACGCACTGGAAAGTGCCTCCGACGTTCTCAAAGTGCTGGCCGGCGGGGCACTCGGTCGGCATTGAGTCCGGAATCTGTGCAGTAGCGGTGCCTGCGCTTGCAATCATGCTGGCGGAGAAGGCAGCGGCGGCGATAGCCGTGGTGAACTTCTTCATGAAAACCTCTCAAGGAGTCAAACGGTCAGAGACCAATGAATATGATTTCGCCGTTCATCCCTCATCGTGCACGGCGGAAAATAAAACCAGGCCAACTGCGGTTAACTAGGTTCATGATTAACCATAAACTGGTTGATATATGAACGGTATTGGAGGTAGTTATAGGAATAACATCAGGTGCGCAGTGGCGTGCTTTGACCTGCTGCAATGCCGCCGGTTTGCTATTTGGCTTACACCATTCCGGGGGAGGTTCTTACTAAGGGTGACCTTAGCAAAAGCTAGCCACTGGCGTTATCTTGCTGTTACCTAGCTGGTGGTAGCTGGGTTGGATAAACGTTCTTTATGCAGTAGGGCATTCATATCTGGAGGCTCGTTTAATTGTCACGTTAAAATAACGAACAGTAATCTAACGTCCTTGAGAATAAAAGAGCTTCATCCTATTGCTATTTTTTACTTCCTATTGGTTACACCCGAATCGGGGCATTTAGGGTGGGTGGGCTGCAATCGTTGTCGATAGGCGAAGCTGTAGATATGTGCCAAATGGAGTATCCAGCGGGTACGGTAGAACAGTTAAGAAAAAACAAGGCAAAAGGGGAGCTGGAAACTTGTTTGAGTCTCTTTCCGATCGTTTGACGGGTGCCCTGCGGGGGCTGGGCGGGAAGGGCCGCCTGACTGAGGCGGATATTAACGCCACCGCCCGCGAGATTCGGCTGGCTCTTCTGGAAGCCGATGTCTCCCTCGAGGTTGTCCGTACCTTCATCAAGCGCATCAAGGAACGCGCTAACGAAATTATTGGCAGCCAGACTGTCAACCCGGCAAACCAGATTATTGAGGTCGTCAATGAGGAACTGATTAACATCCTCGGTGGCGAGACTCGACGGCTGAATATGTCGAAGCAGCCACCAACGGTTATCATGCTGGCCGGTCTGCAGGGCGCTGGTAAGACCACCTTGGCCGGTAAATTGGCCAGGTACCTCACGGATCAGGGGCACACCCCGGTCCTCGTCGCCTGTGACCTGCAGCGTCCGGGCGCGGTGCAGCAGCTGGAAATTGTCGCTGAGCGTGCAGGCGTGCCGTGCTTCGCACCGTTCCCGGGCACCAGCCTCGATTCCACCCATGAAATGGGCACCAGCGAGGACAACCCAGTTGACGCCGCGTTCCGTGGCCTCGCTTATGCTCGCCAGCATCGCCACGATGTGGTGATTATCGATACCGCAGGTCGCCTGGGTATCGATGAGGTTCTGATGAAGCAGGCTCGCGACATTCGCGATGCCATCAACCCGCATGAAGTTCTGTTTGTCATCGACTCCATGATTGGTCAGGATGCGGTAGAGACCGCCAAGGCCTTCCGAGACGGCGTTGACTTCACCGGCGTTGTACTGACCAAGCTCGATGGCGACGCGCGCGGTGGCGCTGCACTGTCTATCCGTGAGGTCACCGGTAAGCCGATTCTGTTCGCCTCCACGGGCGAGAAGTTGGAGGACTTTGACGTCTTCCACCCAGACCGTATGGCCAGCCGCATCCTGGGCATGGGTGACCTGAAGACGTTGGTTGAGGTCGCTTCCAAGGAAATCGATCATGAGCAGGCTGCCAAGTCCGCCCAGAAGATTGGTTCCGGCGAGCTGACTCTCGAGGACTTCCTCGAGCAGATGATGATGGTCCGCAAGATGGGCCCAATCGGCAACATCCTCAAGATGCTCCCCGGCGGCGCGGAAATGTCCAAGGCCGCGGAAATGGTCGACGAAAAGCAGCTTGACCGCATCGAGGCGATTATCCGCGGTATGACTCCGGAAGAGCGCGAGAATCCGAAGATTCTGAATGCTTCACGACGTCGTCGTATCGCCAACGGTTCCGGTGTGTCCGTTTCAGAGGTTAACCAGCTCATCGAGCGTTTCAATGAGGCGCGGAAGATGATGGCGCAGATGGCCGGCCGATTTGGTATGGGCAGTGGTCGCCCATCGAACCGCAAGGCCAAGCGTGGTCGAAAGGGCAAGGGCAAGAATAAGCGCAAGGGCGCTAACCGTGGTCCAACGCCACCGAAGGCAATGCGCGGTGGCGGAATGCCCGGTATGCCTGGAATGCCAGGTATGCAGGGCATGCCGGGTATGCCTAGCATGGCTGAACTGCAGAAGCTGCAGAAGCAGATGGGTAATCAGCTGCCAGAAGGTATGGAGGACTTTGACCTCAACAATCTCGACTTCGGACAGGGCAAGAAGTAGCAGGGACTAGAAGTAGCTAGTCCCGCAGAGCCTTCTGAATCTGGCGGTCCATTTCAGGACTGAAAGTGGCCGCTAGTTCATCGGTGATGTGATTGCTGTCGCGGTAGACGTAGATATTGCCAATAACTTTACGGCAGGTGGTCGGACCGCAGAAGATATCGGAGAAATCTAGACTGTGCCCGTTGGGGAAGTTCGCAAGAATCTCCTCAGCGGGATTTTCTGCATTTAGGGCAGTTTTGCGGTGGATAGTGCAGTCTTCTTCCGCTTCTTCGCATACGCTGGGGGAGAATTGGTCCAAGTCCTCCCGTAGCGCCCATGGGTTATCGCGGATGGCGAAGAAATCAATTCCGCGTTCTTGTAGAGCAGCGAAAAACGAAACGTAACCATCCGGTGTGTAGTCGCCCGGCTGCGGTGGGTCCGCCTGGAACAAGGGTCTGGTTGAAGTGGTGAAAACCATCTTTGGCTGAATCTCGTCAATTTTCTGCAGAGCCTCGAAAGTCCAGGCCACGCAGATATCGCCGACTCCGTGGATCGGTTCTAAGGTCGCTGGACAGCCTTGTCGGAGAAGAACCACCACTCGGTACCCGTTGTTTTTGCCGTAGGCATCAATCGGGGCAAACCAATGTTCCATGTGCGAGCCGCCGACGATGACAATCGATTCACTAGCATCTGGATCACCGTAGACACACGGCTGGGTCTCATCGCGCCAACGGCGATTCGGCGGGAAGTATCCGACGTCCTCACCGCCTGTCGCAAGGCAGCCATCGAGGGCAGGTTCCGGCCAAAGGTCCGTGATGAAATCGGTATTCGGCTTTGTGGCTGCCTTGGGGACCTCGTACCCGTCGGTAAGCGCGAGTGCACCTGGATAGACCTCTGGATCTAGGCTGGTGGCGGAGGCGCGATCGACGCGCACCTGTTGCACGTTGACAAGGCTGGACATGCCGACCAACGCAATGACGACAACAGTGCCGACTACCGCTAGACGACGAGCCGGGCGACGATGCTTCATTGCGTGGATTGCATCGCCGACGACGGGCTGAGTCCGGGTCGGTCGGCGAGTCGATTGAGCCAGCGGCAGCTCGACATACTTGTTGGTGAGTTTGGCCAAAATAAAGGAAACGACGATCACTGCGGTGCCAAGCTTCAGCCCCGGAGTATCGCGGTTGAGGTAGTTTATGGCCAGGATGAGAAGAGGCCAGTGCCACAGGTAGAGCGCGTAGGCGCTCTGGCCTACTTCGCGCATTGGGCGGCTGGCCAGGAACTTGGAGATCCAGCCCGCCTCAGGGCCGGCGATAATAATCAGCGCAGCACCACCGAGGGGCCATAGGGTCCAAGGGCCTGGGAACTGTGCGGCGCCGTCGAAGATGAAACCGGTGGAGACTACCAGTGCGAGGCCGATGCTGGCTAACAGCACTCGAAGTGGCTTGGGCATGGGGATGGAGCCCCGGACAAGAATCAGTCCGAGTAGTGCGCCGAGGCAGAGCTCCCAGAGGCGGCTGACAGTGGAGTAGTAGTTCCAGCCCTGGTTTTCGGAGTGCATATAGAAGGCATAGGCAAGCGAGCCGAGAGTGATAACTGCCAGCAAAGGGGTGAGGATTCGGCGGAGTTTACCGCCGGTAGCGTCGGTGCGCTTCGCCTCCACCGGTGAGGTAACCGCGCCGACAATCTGGGGTGAGCGCGTCATCCAGGCGAGTAGGGAGATGAGAAAAATGGAGCCGAGATAAAACTGGCCCTGTACCGACATTGACCACAGGTGCTGCAGTGGGGAAGTTTCGCTCTCTGCGGCAGCGTAGTCCGAGCCCTGGAGTGCCAGTTCATAATTTTGGTAGTAGAGCAGGCTGGCGCGGAGTTGCTGGGCAATGTCGATGGTGCGAAGCGATGGAATGAAGTAAATGACAAACAGGGTTGTCGCGAAGAGGACCAGCACCAGTGTCGGGATTAGGCGACGCAGCGTGCGCCAGATACTCCACCATGGATTGATGGACTGCCTGGGGTTGATGGCATTGCGGTACTGCGCGCCGAAGAAGAAAAACCCGGAGAGCAAGAGGAATACGTCCACACCACCGGAAACGCGGCCGACGTAAACGTGGAAAAGGACTACGAGGGCAATCGAAATGCCCCGTAGTCCGTCCAAGTCATACCTATATTGGGTGCCGGTGGTTTTCATAGAATGTTACGTTACCGCACTGTCAACGACGTTCAGCCTTAGTGGGTATGCAGCGTTTCGAGTGCGCAGTTTTGTTAATTTCCAAAAACTGCTGGTAACATACCTCGAGTTGTCTCAATGAGAATCCTCAGCTGAGGCACGACTGCGAATTCATCGGATCCGGCCACGGCCGCCCGGTGGTCACGCGCAGTGTAAATATCCCAAGGGCAAAACCGGTCCGAAGCACTTCGTTAGTAATTACTCGTGAGCTCGGATGCATAAGTATTGTCCAGTGACATAGAAGAAAGAGGAACTCCTCATGGCAGTCAAGATTAAGCTGCAGCGCCTGGGTAAGATTCGTACTGCTCAGTACCGCGTCGTCGTTGCTGATGCTCGTACCCGTCGCAACGGTGCGGTCATTGAGAACCTGGGCATCTACCAGCCGAAGGAAGAGCCGTCGATCATCAAGATTGACTCCGAGCGCGTTCAGTACTGGCTGGGCGTCGGTGCACAGCCGACCGAGCCGGTTCTGGCTCTGCTGAAGGTCACCGGCGACTGGCAGAAGTTCAAGGGCCTCGAGGGTGCAGAGGGCACTCTGAAGGTTGCTGAGCCGAAGCCGACCAAGCTCGAGCTGTTCAACAAGGCTCTGGAAGAGGCCAACAATGGCCCGTCCGCTGAGGCCATCACCGCTAAGCGCCGCGAGGCCAAGGAAGCAGCTAAGGCTGCTAAGGAAGCTGAGGAGGCCGCAAAGGCTGCCGAGGCTGAGGCTGCTGAGTCCGAGGCTTCCGAGGACGCCGAGTAATAAGGACGCTGAGTACGCCGCTTAGCTAATCCGGGCGCTACCTTATACTTCAAGACGAAGTGTTGGGTGGCGCCTTTTTGCTTTACGCGGGGTGTTTTACAGAGCCTTTATAAGAGAGGGAGTGTGCGCGTGTCGGTAGCTGACATGGTGCTTATTGGCCGAGTGATCAAGCCCCACGGTGTGCGCGGGGAAGTCGTCGTCGATGCGACAACGGATGACCCGGAAGGGCGTTTCGCAGTCGGGGCCACGCTGTTGGGTGTACAGGCCGGCCGTGAGGAACAGCTGACTGTGAAAACGGCACGCCCGCACCAGGGGCGTTTGCTGATTCGCTTCGAGGAGATTCCGGGCCGCAATGAGGCCGAGCGTCATCGGGGTATGAAGTTTTATGCCGAGCCCGTCTTCGAAGACGAGGACTTTTATGACTTTGAACTTGAAGGCCTGCGCGTAGTCCATAACGGCACCGATATAGGCGAGGTCACTTCTATCGTCCGCGCGCCCGCTCATCGTCTCCTTGAAGTCACGCTTGACGACGGGGCCCGGGAGGTACTCATCCCTCTGGTAGAGGAAATCGTTCCGGAAGTTGACCTTGAGAATTCTACTGTCACCATCACCCCGCCGGAAGGACTGTTGGAGCTGTGAGCTTACGTCTCGATGTAGTCACAATCTTCCCGGAGTACCTCGAGCCACTGCGTCATGCGTTGCTGGGCAAGGCAATTGAGCAGGGCATTTTGAGCGTCGGCGTACACAACCTGCGCGACTGGGCGCCAGGTGTACACCAGGCCGTGGATGACTCACCCTACGGCGGTGGCCCCGGCATGGTTATGAAGCCGGATGTCTGGGGTCCCGCCCTCGACGAGGTAGCGGCGCTGAAAGCGGAGCAGTCGCTCACGTCCGCGGTGCCACATTTGGACAATGTCCGCCATGATCAGAAATTGGGTTTGGCCGAGGAATCTTCCTATGCTGCAGCGGAAGTGCCGTCGTTAAGCGAAGAAGATTCAGCGAAGCCCCTGCTGATCGTCCCGACCCCGGCGGGCGAGCCGTTTACGCAGCAGATGGCGCAGGAGTTCTCACACGAGGAGCACATTGTGTTCGCGTGCGGGCGCTACGAGGGCATTGACCAGCGCGTTATTGACGATGCTGCCAACCGCTACCGCGTACGTGAGGTCTCTATTGGCGACTATGTGCTTATCGGCGGGGAAGTGGCGGTCCTGGTGATCGCCGAGTCCGTCGTGCGGTTAATCCCTGGTGTGCTGGGTAATCGCAAGAGCCACGAGGAGGACTCGTTCTCTGACGGTCTGCTCGAAGGGCCGTCGTACACGAAGCCGCGCGAGTGGCGTGGTCTGGAAGTGCCGGATGTCCTGCTCAGCGGCAATCACGCGCTGGTGGACCGTTGGCGGCGCGAGCAGTCACTAATCCGCACGGCCGAGCGCCGCCCCGATTTGCTTGCCGACGTCGACCTCAGCGCCCGTGACCGAGAAGCAATTAAAGAAGTCATTGAAGAAGTAACGGAGGAGAACCGCTAGTGGCACGTGCTCGAATTGCGCGACCCCGGCATGTCATTGGTTGGTTAGCTGTCCTAGGTGCACTGGCGTGGTTCACTCAGACGCAGCTGGCGGGGAGCGTGGATCAGTCGTTTGCGGGCTGGGTCAGTGACCTGCATGGGGCGCGGGATGGCCGCGTCGATAGTTTGATGCTGGCTTTGAGCGAGATTATCCGGCCGATTTACATCGCGCCGGTCACGCTTGTTGCTGCGGCACTCCTGTGGTTCCGCTTCCGTGCGTGGGCGTTGCTACTGCCGGCGTCATTCGGTTCGTCGATTGCGGTGACTTATGCCATGAAGTGGTTTTTGGACCGCGACCGACCGGGTGAGGAGTTCTCGCTGGTCAACCTACATGACGCGGCGTTTCCTTCTGCACATGTGGCAGCGGTTACTTCCAGCGGTATGGCCGCGATGCAGCTTGCCATCCCCGTATTGCGCCGCACAGCCCGCAAGCTGCTCGACCTGGCCATCATCGCGCTTATCGGCGCCGTGGCTCTGTCGCGCGTGTGGGTCGGGGCGCATTGGCTCACCGATGTCATCGGCGGCCTCATTGCCGGAGTTATCGGCTTAGCAGTTGCGCTGCTAGTTCTTAGGAGATGGCCACGAGCACGGCGCTACGCGCTGCCTTAGTCTCCTCGTAGAAGGCCACGAGTTCGCGGTACCGCTGTGTCGCAGTGGCTTCGTCGATAAGCGAACCATTGTCCGTGATGCGGGCGGCAAGATCGATGCTTGCCAGCGTCTGGTGCACGTCGCCGACGCGATCGGCGCGGATGACTGCAGACAGCGGCTTGCGGCAGACGCGGTCGGCGCCGAGGATGGCCTCCGCCAGCGGGTCGCCGAGTGCTTGGCCGTCGATGGGATTGCCGGTCAACGTGCGCAGCAGGGACTCCCAGTCCGTGTCGATGTCCAGGGCGTCTTCGTCCGGAACGTCGACGAAGTGCTGCAGGATAATCTTCTCCGCGCCGTCGTTAACAAGCCCCGCCGTGCCGCCGTCGCTGGTTGCCGCAGGTGCTGCGACCTCAACTAACCGCGCTGCCTCCTCATCGGAGATGCGCAGGTATTCGGCACAGAGTTTCTGCTTCATGGGGCTCCTTTTCCGGTGTTTACTGCGAGCCTTCTGTGGGGCGTTCGCCAATTGGTACTTCCACGATAGTAAAGTTGCCCGGGTGATTTCATCAGTAATTGCCCGAGAACTCGCCGCCACTGGTGCGGACGTTGCCGAAAGTGCCGTCGCCGCCGCTATCAAGCTTCTCGACGAAGGCAACACCGTGCCTTTCATCGCCCGCTATCGCAAGGAAGTAACCGGCGGACTCGATGACACACAGCTGCGTTTCATCGAGGAACGCGTCGTCTACCTGCGCGAACTAGAAGAGCGCAAGCAAACGATTCTCGCCGCTATCGAAGAGCAGGGAAAGCTTAACGACGACCTGAAGGCCGCCATCCTCGCCTGCGACACTAAGGCGCGGTTGGAGGATCTCTACCTGCCGTACAAGAAGAAGCGCAAGACCAAGGCCGATATTGCACGTGAGGCCGGGTACGAACCGCTGGTGGAGGAGCTACTGGCCGACCCCGCCGCGGACCCCGAGACTCTAGCCACTAAGTACGGCGAGGCAGCTGGTAAGGATGCGAAGGACGCTCTGACCGGTGCCCGTGCCATCTTGGTCGATCGCTTCGCTACCGATGCTGATTTGGTTGGCTCTGTCCGTGAGCAGGTGTGGTCCTCCGGTTCCGCCGCCGCTGCCGTGGTGGAGGGCAAGGAGACTGCGGGTGCGAAGTACCGTGACTACTTCGAGCACAACGAACCTCTGGACACCATGCCTAGCCACCGTGTGCTGGCCGTGCTGCGCGGTGAGGCCGAGGGCATCCTGACTCTCAATATCGATGCGGGTGAGGATGAGACCTACGAGCACATGATTCGTGAGGCCTTTGAGCTTCCCGACGGCGGTTCCTCCAAGTGGATTGACCAGGCCGTTCGTTTCGGTTGGCGCACCAAGTTGGAGGTGTCCGCTGCCCTCGATGCCCGCACTCGACTGAAGGAGCGCGCCGAGGCCGAAGCCGTGGATGTCTTCGCCCGTAACCTGCGTGACCTGCTGCTGGCTGCACCGGCTGGCCAGCGCGCCACTCTCGGCCTGGACCCGGGATACCGCAATGGTGTGAAGTGCGCCGCTGTCGACTCCACTGGCAAGGTGCTCGACACTGCCATCGTCTACCCGCACCAGCCGCGCAATGACTGGTCTGGCGCCAAGGAGCAGCTGGCCACTCTCTGCGCCACTCATCGAGTGGAGCTCATGGCCATCGGCAACGGCACCGCTTCCCGCGAGACCGAAACCCTGGCTCGCGAAATCGCCGACCTGATTGCTCAGGCCGGCGGCAAGAAGCCGACCCCAGTGGTGGTCTCTGAGGCCGGTGCTTCCGTGTACTCCGCATCGTCCCTGGCAGCAGCCGAGTTCCCGGACATGGATGTTTCTCTCCGCGGTGCCGTATCGATTGCCCGCCGCCTGCAGGACCCGCTTGCTGAGCTCGTCAAAATCGATCCGAAGTCCATCGGTGTCGGCCAGTACCAGCACGACGTTTCCCAGACCAAGCTCGAGCACTCTCTCGATGCCGTGGTTGAGGATGCCGTCAACGCTGTCGGCGTCGAGGTCAACACCGCCTCCGCGCCGCTGCTCGGTCGCGTTGCTGGCGTGTCCTCGACTGTTGCGGACAACATCGTCGCTTATCGAGACGAAAACGGCGCCTTCACCTCCCGCAAGGAGTTGCTGAAGGTCCCGCGTCTTGGGCCCAAGGCCTTCGAGCAGTGCGCTGGCTTCCTGCGCATCCACGGCGCCACCAACCCGCTGGATGCCTCCGCCGTGCACCCGGAGTCCTACCGCGTCGTCGATGCCATTGCCGCGTCGACCGGCGTTAGTGTCCAGGAGCTCATCGGCAACTCCCGTGTCCTGTCCAAGGTGCGTGCTGCAGACTTCGTCGACGAGTCCGCAGGTATCGGCCTGCCCACCGTCCAGGACATCTTGGCCGAGCTGGACAAGCCTGGCCGCGATCCGCGTCCCGAGTTCGTCACCGCCACCTTCAAGGAAGGTGTGGAGAAGGTCTCCGATCTTCAGCCCGGCATGATTCTCGAGGGCACCGTCACCAACGTCGCGGCCTTCGGCGCCTTCGTTGACGTCGGAGTCCACCAGGACGGCCTCGTCCACGTCTCCAACATGGCCCGCGGTTTCGTCTCCGACCCACACGAGGTCGTCCGCTCGGGCGAGGTGGTCAAGGTGAAGGTTCTCGACGTTGACGTCGAACGCAACCGCATCGGTCTATCGCTCAGGCTTGACGACGACGCCTCGGATACCAAGCCAAAGCGTGACGGCGGTCGCGGAGAAGGCCGTGGAGGCGGCCGAAAGCGTGGTTCCCAGAATAAGAAGCGCGGTGGAGCCAACCGTGGTGGAGGCGGCGGTTCCATGGCCGACGCGCTGCGCAGGGCAGGCTTTTAGCTCCTGATCTGTTAGCGCTTGATTTATTAGCGCATAGCCTATTGGCGCATAGCGTCGATGCGGCTGTTGATCTCACCCGCGACAGCCGCAGCCATTCCATCCGGTACGACGATGGTGTAATCGGACCCCGAGGTCTCAATCTTGACTGCCTCGCCTGACCGTGCCGCCACGGTGATGCGGCCATCATTGCCAAGTCGAAGCCCAATACCGCCACCGTCGGCCCAGTTATAAGTGGCCGGCTTCGCATATTTGATGGTTCGAAGCTCAATGGGGTGTTTCATCTTCAGCGGTCCACAGCCGTTAAAAACGGTAATGGAATCTGTCTTCGGGTCCGTGTCTAGTGTCATGCCGGTTTCATATGCGATGAGGAATAGCGGCGTGCACAGCAGAAAAACAATGCCGAGGCTTGGCAGGAACACTGCGAGCGCTACAGACACCACGCACCAGACTGCGAGGGCGATTTTGACGCCCTTAGAGATGGTCACGCTGACATCGATGGGAGTCGGGGCTCCTTCTCGATGGGGCAACTGTGGCGATGTCGGCTCGGTGACCGTGGCGTCGGTAAGCGAGGAGTAGTCCTTGAGGCGGCGCGTCACGAGCAGGGCCGCTACTAGGCCGATGATGACGCCGGCTATTGCATAGATCCAGCCGATTCGGGCGGTCGTAGGGTCCGTCGTGCCGATCTGCGGGATGATAATCGCGAATTCAATGCCGATTAAGAAGCCGCAGAGGGCGAGGTTGGTTATTGCAATTGGCTTCCGTACAACAAGCGGCGTACTGGTCTTGGCGCCGAGCCAACCGATCTGTGCACATGCGATGACGATGATGGCCATAATCAATGTGCTTGGAATTGGCGGCATGAAACCGTTGGGAGTGCCGCTACCGCTCCAATGCGTTGCTAACTGCTCCGGTAGTCGGTCGGAAATAGCAATTACCCACAGAAGCTGTGCAATGGCCAGAACGCACGGGGCGATGATTGTTCCTCGAACAATCCAGGAGTCAAAGCGTGGAATCTGCTGCATGGAGACAATCTAGCAGTTGGGGGGGGGTGTTTTGTAGCAACGGTCAGCGGCGGTCGGCGGCGTTCGTTATTGGTGTGCTGTATCAGCGTGACGTTGTAGCGAGCGGTTGTAGCGTGTCGTCTTAGCGTGCGCGGACTTTCGCAAGAAGATGCACCTCGCGACATTTGATAACACACTCAATAACACACTCGAAAATACAAGCGAAAAAGTTTTATTAAAGGGGTTGTACAATCGAACGGGCGTGCTAGAATAGGGGTATCAAGAACAAAGTGCTTGAGCTTCTCTTCTTGGCGTTGAGCTAGTGGTATTCACTCGTCCTCGACGCTGAGCGGGGTTGGGGCTTTGGGGGAACAATGTCTGAAAAAGATAGTCCGGCCAAACAACCGTCCGATGTTTACCAAGCGGCTCTGCTGCCTGAAGCGCCGCAGTTTTTCCACGAGTCATCCACGAACCAGTTGGCGGTGGCGGGTATCCAACGCAACCGCTTGGAACTGGGTATAGCTTGCGGTTGCACGCCGAAGTCGCTTGAGATTGATGTGGATGCATACATTGCTGAAATCGCGCCCGAGTTGGGTATTTCCCGCGGTAAAGCGCTCGAGTATGTAGAGGTCGGCATTCATTTAGCGCGCATGCCTCGGCTGGGTGCCTTTATTAAAGCTCGAGCTCATTTGCCCTTTGCGCATCTGATCACCATTGCTCGCGCGACAGCGCCGCTCCACGATCCAGAGGTGCGTGCAGCTGTTGAAGAAGAAATTGCCCGCTTTGTCATTCCCCGAAAGCATGGCGAGGCACTCCGGGGAGTTCGCAGCCTACATAAATTCCTGCAACGGGTTATCGAAGAAATTGAACCTCAGCTTCGCCCCAAAAACCTTCCGGGTGATGCCGATCCGCTGCTTCCTGCAGGAGAACGCGAAATAGTGGGAGAGAGTATTGGTTTTGAAGAGAGCGACAACTTCGCGGAAGTTTTTATGGAGCTGGAAAAGACCCGCGCTCTCGAATTCAAAACCACCCTCGAGTCCATCTCCAGCTCAGCTGGCTGCACTCGAGTCGAAGCTTTGACACACCTCATCCGCGGCACCGCCGAGGCAAAAATCGTACTCAACCTATACTGTCCTGCCACAGAGGAGCGCCCCCGCACCGCCTGGCTTGGCGGCGTTGGCTGGATCTCGCAGTTAGCTACGCAGGCGTGGATTGATAAGGTCACGCATATTCGTATGCTTGCCGACGAAACCGCGGAGGGCTACGCCCCAACCGAAAGTCAGAGAGCCTTCGTTAAAGGTCGGGACGGAACGTGTCGCTTTCCGGGGTGTGATGTACCCGCGGAGCTCTGCGACATTGACCATATTGAGCCGTACGACAAAGAGCACCCGGAGGAGGGTGGGGCAACGGAAACGCCGAACCTCCACTGCCTCTGCCGCCGGCACCACAACATGAAAACAGCTGGTCTTTGGAATGTTGCACGTGATCGGGGTGGGGTGGAACTGTGGACGTCGTCAAGCACGGGCAAAAAGGCGGTGAGCCTGGAAGATGGGCCGCTCGCCGGGCACGGACGCTACACCTTTGACAAACGGGGACTGCGAATGGCGCAGGCACTGGCAGAATATAACGAGTATCGCCAGGAGTTGATAGAGCAATCACGGAAGCTGGTCGAGGAAGCGCGCAGGGGAGAAGACGCCGATACTCCCAGCCCGCAAGACCCCCAGGACCCACAAGATCCACAAGGCCCGCCGAACATGGAAGAGTTTGGTTTCTGACCAGGGGGTGTGTAATAATTTCCAGGTTGTCTTTATAGGCAGCTTTACCTGTTTCGGGCATGAACCGGCCGAGCGTCCCTCTGTGGGAAAGCGCCGCCAGGGTCCTCTGTCTATGCAAAAAGTAAAGGAATAAGTTTCCATGAACATTCTTGACAAGGTTGATGCAGCATACCTGCGCGACGACATTCCGGAGTTCCGCGCTGGTGACACCGTCGAGGTCGACGTAAAGATTGTCGAGGGTAAGACCGAGCGTATTCAGGTCTTCAAGGGCGTCGTTATCCGCCGTCAGGGCGGTGGCGTCCGCGAGACTTTCACCGTCCGCAAGATGTCCTTCGGTATCGGCGTTGAGCGTACCTTCCCGGTGCACTCCCCGAACATCGACGAGATTCGCGTTGTCTTCAAGGGCGACGTTCGCCGTGCGAAGCTGTACTACCTGCGCAACCTGCGCGGTAAGGCTGCACGCATCAAGGAGCGCCGCTAGTCTTTTGGCGCAAAATAATCCCCATCGAGTGTTGAGCTCGGTGGGGATTTTTCTATCGCGTATAGTCTTTTCCCATGACCGACGACGATTCGCGCGAACAGACTGACGGCCAAAAAGAAGACCGTACTGAAGGCTTGAAAGGCTTCCGGAAACTTGACGCGGAGCCTGAAAAGCACACTCCGTGGTACATCGAGATTCCAATCATTATCGTGATTGCCCTGCTCATCAGTGCTGGTGTGCAGTCCTTTATCGGCCGTGTCTACGTGATCCCATCCGAGTCGATGCAGCCGACGCTCAATGGATGTGTCGGGTGCACCGGTGACCGCATTTGGGTGGATAAGGTTTCCTACCAGTTCTCAGATCCCAAGCCCGGCGATGTTGTCGTCTTTAATGGCCCGGAGTCCTGGAACAGTAACTACGTGTCACAGCGTTCAAGCAACCCGGTGGCGAACTCGCTGCAGACGGTCGGTTCCTGGATTGGCCTTGTCGCCCCGGATGAAAATGCGTTAGTCAAGCGTGTGATTGCCACGGGTGGGCAGACTGTGCAGTGTCGCCCAGGAGATCCCGGCATCATGGTTGACGGCAAGATGACAGACCAGGATTTCATTAAAACTCCGGCAGACAAGCCGGTGGTGGATAATCTTGGCTCAGAGCAGTGTGGTGGCCCGTACTTCGGGCCGGTAACAGTGCCGGAGGGGAATCTGTGGGTCATGGGTGATAACCGCACCAACTCTGCGGACTCTCGCTATCACATGGGCGACGAGCTGCAGGGTACTGTGCCGCTGGATAACGTCGTCGGCAAGGTGCAGGCAATCATCCTGCCGTTTAACCGCATCGGTGGCGTCGATGATCCGGACATCCAGCACAACTAGTCAGCACAGTCTGCTCACGCCGCCGGCGCCGAAACTGCGGAGGCTGAAGCAGTCGCGCACGATAGAGGTCGCGCTGGCAAAGCGCGGCTTTGGACCTGTAGCCGGGGTCGACGAGGCTGGTCGCGGCGCCTGTGCAGGCCCGATAGTTATCGCCGCCTGCTGCCTTCCAGAACGCCCTATCGCAGAGCTGGATAAGCTCACCGATTCTAAAAAGCTCACGCCGGCCGCACGTGAACGGCTCTTTCCGCTCATCCAACGCTTCGCCACCTCTTTTTGCGTGACGACGATTCCCGCGTCCTACATCGACCAATTCGGCATCCAGGACGCGAATGTCACTGGAATGCGCCGCGCGGTAGCCGGGTTGGGACAGCGTCCTGGCTATGTGCTTACCGACGCACTCAAAGTGTCTGGCTTCACGGCACCCTATTTGCCCGTGATTGGTGGTGATTCCGCTTGCCGATGTATTGCCGCTGCGAGTGTCTTAGCCAAAGTCACCCGCGACCGCATTATGGTTGACCTATCGGAGAAGTATCCGGACTATGGTCTGGCGGGGCATAAGGGCTACGGCACGTCATCGCATATGGAAGCGATTTCACGCCATGGCGCAACCCCGGAGCATCGGTGGTCATACCGCAATGTGCGCTTGGCACACGCGGAGTATCTTGAGCACCCCGAATAGACCAACATGTACAAAAAGAGCAACATGTAAACACTCGAAGGAGCCGTCGCGGTCGTGAGCGCAGAAGATCTAGAAAACTACGAGGCCGACGTTGAACTATCCCTGTACAAGGAGTTCCGCGATGTCGTTAGTCAGTTTTCGTACGTTGTTGAGACGGAGCGCAGGTTCTACCTTGCTAATGCTGTGGAGCTGATTCCGCACAACAGCGAAAACGAGGTCTATTTCGAGCTGCGGATGTCGGATGCGTGGGTGTGGGATGTCCATCGCCCGGCTCGGTTTGTCCGCTACGTGCGCGTTATCACTTTCAAGGATGTCAATATCGAGGAACTGGATAAGCCGGACTTGCGACTGCCGTAGGTTATCGTCGCCTGTCATCGCTCGTTATGGCTAGCTGCTAACAGTTATCCACAGTCGAAAAATTATCCACAGTTAGGGCCCTCTGAGCATTTATCGGAGGGCCTTTGTCATGCCCGCTGTGCAAGAGTGTTTCCGAACCGCCAAGGCGGCAAAAGTCTAGGCAGTAAACCGCCAAGGCACAATTCAACGGGGAACCAGGGGGACCAGGGCGATGACACAGAGCTTTGAAGAACTAACCACAAGACAGCTCGGCGCGTTTGGGGAGGATTTCGTCGCCGAGATGTTGGAGGATCAGGGGTGGGAAGTTATTGCTCGGAATGAGCGGGTCGGGCGCTATGAGCTCGATCTTATTGCTGAAGATGTTGACGGCAGGCTGCATTTTGTGGAGGTAAAAACGCGGCGCAGCTCGCGAAGTAGTCAGTTTGGGGACGGCAGAGAGTCCATCACAGCAGCCAAGCTTCGTCATTTGCGCAAGGCGGCGGCACAGTGGCTGTCAGAGAGTTCTACCTACTGGTTAGAGTCCGTAGTTATCGACTGCGCAGAAGTCACAGTGTCCAGCCCTTCGTCCGGTCCTCCAGTCGTTGCAGTTACGTACATTCCCGCAATCAGCGACGCGATCATGTGGGACTGCTAGATGACTGTCGGTACAGCTCTTGCAGTCAGCCTCAGCGGCATTGAAGGAACTATTGTGCAGGTGGAAGCCGATGTTGGGCGTGGCTTGCCGGGAATGTATATCGGTGGGCTCGGCGATGCCGCCGTCGGAGAAGCCAAACATCGCGTGCGCACGGCGGTTGCTAACTCGCAGTTGCCCTGGCCGAAGACAAAAGTCGTGGTGAGTCTGTCGCCGGCGCACATCCGCAAGCACGGCACTAGCTTTGACCTCGCCATCGTCTGCGCCATCCTTATCGCAACCAGCGATGACATGGAGGCCCGAGGTCGTCTCCGCCACACGGTTCTCATTGGCGAACTTGGGCTCGACGGTTCCATTCGCCCGGTGCGTGGAGTGCTGCCGCAGGTCCTTGCCGCCCGCGAGGCCGGTGCCCGTTGGGTTGTCGTCCCCGCCGCCAACGCCGCCGAGGCCGCGCTCGTCGACGGCATCGCAGTCTGCACCGCAGCCGACCTCACACAGCTATGGGGCTGGGTACTCACCGGCTCAGGTTTGACGACCGCGCTTAACGACGACCCCAGCGAACAAGCCTTCTCGGTAGACCTGGCCGATGTCGATGGCCAACCTGAGGCGCGCTTCGCCCTCGAGGTAGCCGCAGCAGGTGGGCACAATCTGTTCATGCAGGGTTCTCCGGGAACTGGGAAGTCCATGCTCGCTGAGCGCTTGCCCACAATTCTGCCGCCATTGCAGAAGTGGCAGCAGCTGGAGGTCACCGCGCTGCATTCGGTGGCCGGAGCGCTCGATACTACGGACACTCTTGTCCAACATCCGCCGTTTGTGGCACCGCATCACAGCGCGACTGTGGCAGCGCTAGTCGGCGGCGGTGCTGTGCCCAAGCCCGGCGCGATTAGCCTTGCCCACCATGGGGTGCTCTTCTTGGACGAAATCACCCTCATGCGCCCGGCGGTATTGGATGCGTTGCGGATGCCGATGGAAAACGGGGTGGTCGTCCACCTGCGTACGCACCATCGAGTGACTTTTCCGGCGAGAACACAACTAGTCATGGCGACTAATCCCTGTCGGTGCGGGGCGGCGTATGCCAGCGAATGCACCTGTTCTAGTACCGAGCGAGCCAAGCATGGTCGCGCATTATCGGGCCCGCTACGCGATCGCATGGATCTCAACGTTACGCTCAGTCCTGCCGGGGCCAAGCTGGGAATTAAAAACAAAGCACACAATGAGCCCTCCGCGGCCGTTCGCGATCGGGTACAGGCCGCACGTGACCGTGCCCGCCATAGGTGGCAGGCCCTGGGGCTTGCCGACGAAGCAGCCGTCACCAACGCGAGTGTGCCACGCTCGCTTCTCCGTCGTCACGCGGGCTTAGACGAAGAAGCGATGGCGTTATTGGACTTCCAGTTGAGGAACGGAGAGATTACCCAGCGGGGAGTGGACAAAGTAATCGCAGTGGCGTGGACGCTCGCAGATCTCGGGGGAGTAGACGCGTTTACCTTCGAGCACGTGCAACGTGCCTGCCAGCTGCATGACCGCGAGAGCGGCTAATACAACCGAACCATTATCAAGGGGGAAAAATGGACGAAATTCACGCGTGGGCTTACCTGAATCGTGTGATAGAGGCGACGCATCCGCAGATTGTGCGGCTCGTGACGGAGTTTGGGCCGGTAGAGGTAGCAGAGAGGATCAAGGCTCGCGCCGGGCTGCCGGAAGGTCTGCTCAATACGACGCAGGCGCGAGCCGACGTTGACCAGAGCGGCCACGATTTGGAGCTGGCGGCAGCGATGGGGTGGCGTCTTATTTATCCGGGGCACCCAGAGTGGCCGGGGGAGCTGCTGTCCTGCTTTACGACGCTCGAAGTCCGTGACCGCGCCGATGCACCACCACTTGCGCTGTGGGTGCGTGGCCGTGACTTGCGGGACGTGGTCAGTGAAGCGGTGGCGATTGTCGGAACGCGGATGGCCAGCAGCTACGGGACACAGGTGGCGGCCCAATTCGCGGGACAGTTCGCGAACGCGGGGGTTAGTGTCATCAGCGGTGGTGCGTTAGGGATTGATGCCGCGGCGCATCGAGCTGCGCTCGACGCTGGCGGCACTACGGTTGTGGTCGGAGCCGGTGGTGTAGGGGTTGACTATCCGCGGGCGCATGCAGAGCTCTTCGACCGGATTGCAGAGCGGGGTGCGCTGTTTACGGAGTATCCACCGGGGGTGCGACCAGCACGGCATCGGTTTTTGACTAGGAATCGGCTGGTAGCGGCCCTATCGCGAGCAACCACAATCGTCGAGGCGGGCTGGCGTTCAGGGGCGCGCAACACAGCGCACTGGGCAGTGAGGCTAAACAAGCCCTTGGGAGCAGTGCCGGGACCGGTGACGCTGCAAACTACCTCTGGCTGTCATGACCTAATCCGCAGTGGCGAGGCTGTCCTGGTGTGTAGTGCCGATAATGTGCGGTCGCTGTATCGGTCAGTTGGCACAGTGAATGAGGATGCTCAGCTTGAATTGTTGTGGGAAAAGTCGGCGGTGCAGAAGCTTTCTCGAAACGAGCTCGCTGTCTACGACTCTCTGAATTCTGCGGAGCCAACGCCGGTGGGAGAAGTCGCAGCGCAGGCGGGATTGGCCGTGGCGCTTACGACACATTTGTTGCTGGAGCTGCAGGGACAGGGGCTGACCAGTCGGGTGGAGGGTGGGTGGTTGCGCCAGGAACAGGAGCGTTAGTGAGGCGCTAATAAAGCCTTCTGCAGAGAATCTCGAGAAAATCTTGAATTAGGTATTGCAATTCTCTGTACGCTCAGTAATATAGGCAAGGCAAGCCTAAGTAACTGTTACGGAAACGGGCTTGTGACATGGGTGAGGCAATAGGGCAGTGGCTCTGGCGAAAGTCGGAGTCACTGCCTTTTCCGCTGTCTGGTGAGGTCTCGCGGTGTGCATCTACGGGTTAAGTAAAGAAAAGTGTGTCTTTTCCGGGCGTGTTGCGGTTATTTGATCCAGCCTTTTTGGATGCCGAGGTT